>JBIPPG010000333.1:0-3075 GCA_044368545.1 Chitinophagales bacterium
ATTTGAACCCACAGAAGATAGAGGAATTGATTGGGTAGATTTTACTTTAAAGCAAATCGAAAATGCATTCAGATGGGATAAACCAGCCATAATAAGTTCACATAGAGTAAATTTTTGCGGACATATTGATAAAAAAAATAGAGAAAAAGGTTTAAAATCTTTAGAAAGTTTACTGCAAGAAATTGTAAAAAAATGGCCTGATGTAGAGTTCATGTCAGCCGATGAATTAGGAAATTGTATTGTAAAAAAGTAAAATGAAACGAATTTTATATTTAGGATATTACATCAAAAAAATGGATTGGAAAAAGTTCAATTTGTTTTTAAACTATACTGCTCAAAAAACAGATCGGAATAAAATAAGCATTCTTTTGGATGTCTTATCTTCTGTTTTTAAGTATAATATTTCTATTTTGGAGTATTTTCAATTTCGTTTTTTTGAAAAAACAGCCGATGAAAAAGAAAAATGGGCTGGAACAGGTTATATGTATGAATACCAACAAAAAATGAATCCTATAAATGGAAGATCAATTTTAGACGACAAAACAGAATTTTACAGAAATTATAAAAAGTTTTTTGTCCACAAAATGGCGGATATTAATAATGTTCTTACAGATAAAAAATTAGTAGAACTATTACTTAATAATCCTTCAGGAAAAATTGTCTTTAAGGCGGCTGACGGAAATTGTGGAGCACAGGTTAAGATTATGCCAACCAGTGAATTTGATGCTTCATCGTTAGTAACATTTATGAGGAAATACAATTATGACTTGATAGAAGAGTTTGTAGTACAGCATCCACGCTTAAATGAATTATCTCCTTCAGCTGTAAATACTGTTCGTGTTTTTTCTCAGTTAAATGTAAATAATGAAGTAGAATTACTTGGTTGTAGATTACGGATTTCTATAGACTCTCCAGTAGATAACATGGCAGCCGGAAATATGGCAGCACCAATTGATGATACAACTGGTATTGTTTCAGGACCAGGAGTATTTAGTGATATTACGAAAACTGATAAAACAAAACATCCTATAACTGGAGTTGAGATTGTGGGTATTGAAATCCCATTTTGGAAAGAAGTAATCTCGATGGTTAATGAAGCTCATTTGTCTCATCCTCAGAATCGTTCAATTGGTTGGGATATTGTTATAACCGAAAATGGGCCTGGTTTTATTGAAGGTAATCACGATTGGTGTAAATTATTGTGGCAACTTCCTGTTAAAAGTGGAATGAAATCTGTTTTACAAAAATATTATTCAGAATATGTATAAAAACTATTTTAAAAGTTTATTAGACTTTTTTATTGCATTAATAATACTCATTTTAGTAATTCCAATTGCAGTTGTTACTGCTATCATATTGTTTTGTCTTGTTGGAAATCCTATATTTTTCAGGCAGATACGCTTGGGGAAAAATGGGAAAGAGTTTGGAATAATCAAATTCCGAACAATGAAAACTAAAACAGATGTGAACCAAACTGATGCTCAAAGGCTCACTAAAATTGGAGCATTTTTGAGAAAAACTAGTATTGACGAAATCCCTCAGTTAATAAATATTCTTAAAGGAGATATGAGCTTTATTGGGCCGCGACCTCTGCTTCCAGAGTACTATGAATATTTTAGAGAAGATGAAAAAAAGAGATTTGAAGTAAAACCTGGAATGAGTGGTTATGCCGAAATAAAAGGAAGACATCAGCTTACATGGGATAAACAGTTCGCTTATGATGTTGAATATGTAGAAAACTTGTCCTTCCTTTTTGATATGAAGATTTTTCTAAAAACGATACCAAAAGTATTGAATTCATCAAAAGTTACAGGTATGGGCAACGCTGGTAAAAGCCGTTTAGACCAAGTAAGACAAAAACAAAATTAAATGCAGTTTCATTTCACAAATAACATACTTTTTACGGAAAGATTAAAACTCCGTCCATTAACAATAAATGATGCTGAAGATATGTTCGAATATACATCAAAGGAAGCCTCGACAAAATATTTAAGCTGGAATCCTCATACAAAAGTCGAACAGACAATTTCATTTCTTGAGGAATTAGTGCCAAAATATCAAAGCGTCTTTACAGAATTTTCATGGGGTATCGAATTAATTGATACAGGAAAAATGATAGGCGTTGTAAAATTGTTTGAAATTAGTACAGCCAGTAAAAGAGCTGAAGTTTCATATATTTTAAACTCTGATTTTCAAGGTAAAGGTTATGTCAACGAGGCTATTTCAACAGTAATCAATTTCTGCTTTAATGAAATGCAATTTATACGAGTTCAAGCTCGCTGTTCCACTGATAATATTGATTCAGAAAAAGTAATGCAGAAAGCAGGAATGAGTTTCGAAGGTATACTAAAAAAATACTGGATTTTAAAAGGGGAAATCAAAGACGTCAAATTATACGCAATAACAAAATAATTTATGAGTTTAATCATTGCTACACATCAACCCAATTATATTCCGTGGTTGGGATATTTTTTTAAGTTTTCGAAAGTCGATGTTTTTGTTTTTTTGGATGATATTCAGTTTTCTAAAACTGGAGCACATAATTATCATTATATAAAAACTCCAGAAGGTCCATTAAAACTTAAAATTCCAGTGACACATAGGTTTGTTGATCCAATTATAAATGTTAAAACAAATGACCACGGAGGCTGGAAAATAAGGCATTTAGCTGAATTGGAAAAGTATTATAAAAAAGCTCCGTTTTTTGATGAAATTATGGAGGATTTTACAAAAATTTTGTTGACAGACTATGATAATCTATCTGATTTAAATGTAGCAATAATTCTATTTATAGCTAGTAAATTTGGGTTTAATCCTAAAATTGTTTACTCATCTACATTAAAACTTGAATCGAGAAGTGAACAAAAGATAATTGACATCTGTAAAGCTTTAAATGCTACAGTATACTATTCTGGACGTGGCGCCATGGCTTATCAAGATGAAGGTAATTTTACTAAAGAAGGAATTCAGTTGATTTATGATATATTTACACCGACTGACTATCCACAATTGTATGGTGAATTTCAAAAAAATGTAACTGTGCTTGATTTTCTTATGAACCATGGGTACAATTGG
>JBIPPG010000334.1:0-3061 GCA_044368545.1 Chitinophagales bacterium
ATCTAAATCAAATTTATATTATTGATTTATAATTTTAGCAGATTTGTTAAATTCATTATTTATAACATTCACATTCAAAGCCTTCATTTCTATATTTTTCAGTTTCTGACCATTGAGACATACCATCTATTTTTTGTTTTTTGTATATTGAGTCTTTCATTTCAAGGACTAGCTCATATGGTGGTTTATAATAATTACTCCAAAAAATAGCTGCGCTTTCTCTTATGGTTGAATCATATTTAAAATTATTTGTAGAACATAGAATTGTATCGGCGACTATGGAATCTGTGTATTTTTTTTTGATTTGAATAATTAAGCACCCTTGAAATTTTTCACAAGAACATTCTGTACGGCATGAATTTAGAATTGTAATTGTAGTAATAAGTATAATAAATTTTATCATAAGGTGCAAATTAGTTTTTAGACTTAATTAAGTACAAAAATAAAACAAAAAAATAAAATTTTATATGGTTTTGTATTAGACTCCATTGTGATAATAATTGTATTTTCACTTTTAATTCTACCAAAGAGATATTTGCATTAAACTTCCTTCTGTTTTTTCAATTTTTGTAGAACGTAAAGGCTTAATTCCATAGGTTATTCTTCGGGCATCAATTTCGTTCATTTCCGCTTCGGTCATAGATGAAACATCTGCTACGCCATAATAAAAATAAGGCTTTTCATTTTTATACATCTTCCCTTGGTCGTACATCCAAGCAAAATGAAGAGGTTCAAATTCTCCTTTCTTCAATGCCGACTCTACCATTTCTATATATTTTTCGTTTTGTGGAAGTCGTACATTGTGATGAAAAATTACCCAAACTTTACTTGCACTTTTTGTACCTACTCGTTTTTCCGAAGGAAATCCTTTTTCATTAACTAAGTTTATCAGGTGCAGAAACACAAAAGAATCTAATTCAAATCTATCTTTTGGGATTTGATCTTTGTGGAATGTATATCTATTTTCATTTTCGCAATTTTGTCTTATTATACATTGATCTATATATTGCAAACTATCTACCTCTCTTGAATAGGGCAGGTCTAGCCTTTTTAAGTATAAGTTGTGAAAATAGTAGGCACTATCTTTTAACTTAAAAATTCTTTTATTTCCTTTCAAATGCGTATACATATATTGATACAAAATCAAAGTATCCAAGCCATTAATTAAAGCTTTTCTTACAAAATCTATAGCTTTGCTGGTGTCTCCAGCTGCAATACAAGTTAGAGCATAATTATGTAGGTGATTTGTATGGATAAAGTCAACGCTATTAAAAGCCGTATCATATTTTTTTAACGCCAGCGAATAGTTTTTTAGATAAGCCTGCTCGTCACCTTCATTACAATAATTGAAATAAGAAATATAGTCATTTTGAGCTATAATTACATTGCAAAAAAGAGATAAAAATAAGCTAAGTATTAAGGTTGAGTATTTCATAATGAATTGATTTTGTGATGAAATGATATTCTCATTATTAATAAAGCTAAGATTATTTATTCGTTGGTAAATAAAAAAAAGGAAGATTTACTAGTAAACCTTCCCTTTTTTATCTTATTTGTTAAGTAAATTACATTTTATATCGTAAAACTTCTTGAGTTAGATCATTTAAAAATCCAAATATTGGATTTTGAGGTGTAAATGTTTTAATAGGACCTACACATCTTGCATAAAATTGATTTCCAGCATCATAAGAAGTTTTGTTATATGTTAAGCCATTAACTTTAGTTTCGGCAGTCAATGTCATATTTACCTCAAATACATCATTAAATGTGAGACCTGTACCAAGTGTTAAAGAACTATGTATTTTAACAACTTTCAAGCTGTAAGTATTGATAGTTTCTGAAGTGATTCCACCAGAACTAGAACTATTACTAAAAGATCCGCCTTCCCAAGTTTGTCCAACGGTTTTTGATTCATCTAAAATAAGTAGTTCAAACGGTTTGGGAGATTGCGCTGAGTATACATATACTTTTGTCCCATCTTTTCTTGTATAGCCTGTTGTCGTTTTATTGTTTGTTACGGATCTAGATATCGCATAAGTTTTACCATTAATAGTAGTATCTTTTCCAATAAATGTACTTCTTGTGCTATCAGAAGCAGGTGATCCAACTTTTATTAGTGTTGCATAAGAATTGTTGAATATTGGGTAATAGGTTCCACAACCTGTAGGTTGAGTATTGGTAGCTGTTCCAGGACTAGTAGTTGATCCTGAATTATTGTTTGAGCTTGTGTTAGAGCTAGTGTTATCATCCTTTGAACATGAAGCGATGAGAGTGCATAATACTGCAACAATAATTGCAGAAGATAAAGTTTTTTTCATTGTTTTTATATTTAGTTTAGTAATGAATGCAAAATTAAAAGTTTTACATTAAACTATTTTGTAAAAATTGTTAAAATTTATAGATACACATGATTAAATCATTAGAATACGTAATGTTTTTTTTAATCGAGAACGATCTATTTCAAAATTTAATATAGAATGTATGTTTTTGCGTGCGAGATAACAGCGGCATCCTCCGAAGCCTTTTGGCGTTCTGTTCGTATATTCGTAAATTTCAAACTTCGTTTTCAAAAACGGCTATTATGTCGGAATTTAAAAAGGAGATTCAGAGTATAGTTCCGTCTTACGGAATTTTCAACTCGTTTACGCGCCTAAAATAATTCAATGGTTTTGGCTTTTTTGCCGTAATATTGTGGTCTAAAAATTAAACATTAAATGAGTTCTTTACAATCTAATTTGTTTGCACAACTAGCTGATACAGAGCATGAACAAGTCGTTTTTTGCAACGACAAAGAGACGGGGCTGAAAGCGATAATTGCGGTACATGACACTACTTTGGGGCCTTCTTTGGGAGGTACAAGAGTATGGAAATATAATTCGGAAGCCGATGCGTTGCAGGATGTGCTTCGATTGAGCCGTGGCATGACGTTTAAATCTTCTATCAGTGGAATTAACCTCGGTGGCGGAAAAGCAGTGATTTTGGCGGATGATCAAACGATTAGAGATGAATTTTTCTGGAGACGATACGGAAAATTTGTAGAGAAATTGAGCGGAAAATATAT
>JBIPPG010000059.1:0-10734 GCA_044368545.1 Chitinophagales bacterium
GTGAACGAAATCGCCACTCAAATCATCGTTTAGAATTTCAAAATTGGTAATTTTAAGTGCTTCCAACAATTTTTTTACAGCAATAGCACCTGTACTATTGATCGCATCCACAATAATTTTTGGATTGGACGCTGCAATGGCATCTTTTTGAGTCCATTTTGAACGTAAAATTTTATCAATATGTTTATCAATCAAGGTATCATTTTTTGAGATTTTCCCTAAATGGTCTACTGCTTCAAAGTCCAACGTGTCGATTTTTTCAGCCATTTCAATGATTTGTTTGCCTTGCGCATCATTTATAAATTCGCCCAAATGATTGAGGAGTTTAAGCGCATTCCACTGTTTTGGATTGTGGCTGGCTGTGATGATGATGCCACCATCGGCTTTCAATTCTTTTACCGCAAATTCTACCGTAGGCGTGGTAGAAAGTCCCAAATCGATCACATCAATTCCTATGCTACACAACGCACCACTCACGATATTCGATATCATTTCGCCCGAAATACGAGCATCTCGGCCTATTACCACCGTAGGTTTGTTGTTTTTCTCTTTTATTTGAAGCCCATAAGCTAGTGCGTATTTCAAGGCATCGATAGGGGAGAGCCCTTCGCCTTGTTTGCCGCCGATAGTTCCTCTAATTCCCGAAATAGATTTTATTAATGTCATACTATATTTTGAATGATTTATTTGATTAGAATATATTTTGATTGCCCCAATGCAACTTGTATTTAAGCGCTTCTAGGAATGAATTGTCTTTTACATTGAGTATTTTGAATGTGTTTTTTGCTTTTTTTACCGAAATCAAATGATTGGAGGTAATGTACGCCAATCTCGAATCCAACGTACATAAAAATTCGGGCGTACGACCTTTGATTTCAAAACTCAAAATCACATCATCAGGCATTACAATTGGCCTAATATTCAAATTATGCGGCGCAATAGGTGTAATGACAAAATTGTGCGATTTAGGATGCAATATAGGCCCTCCGCAACTGAGCGAATAGCCCGTAGAACCTGTAGATGTAGCAATGATGAGTCCATCTGCAAAATAATTGTTTAGAAATTCACCATTGGCATAGACTTTTACTTCTATCATCGAAGAGGAATTGGCTCTCAAAAAAGTCAAATCGTTCAATGCTATATTTTCATTGATGAAAATAGGGATATTTGAGTTGACTTCCAATAACATACGCTCTTCTATCTCATATTTTCCATTCACAAAATGCGTAATGGTTTGGAAAAGCTCTTCCTTGTTGGTGTTCGCTAGAAACCCCAGCCTGCCTAGATTGACGCCCAATACAGGAATATCGGTATCTTTGGTCAAAATTACCGTGTCCAGCATAGTGCCGTCGCCGCCCATACATATTAGTAAATCGGGTTTTTGAAGAATCAACGAAGATCTGTCTTCGTAGATTTGTTCAAACTTATATTCAGTCAATTTTTCTGCAACCTCGGAAAAAATAGTGAAAGGAATTTCATTGTTTTTGAGAAAATCTATCAAAGATAGAAATAGCGCTCTGTGAACCTCTTTTACATCTCTTGAATAAATGGCTATATTCATAATTTTTGTTTTATTCCTAACGAAAAGATTAGAAAATCTATGCAAATTTAAGCTAGCAAATGTACATATTTTTTTTCTTCATTAATGCTTAAAAACAAAAATTAGATATTTATAGAGTTTTTTCTACGTTGAAAATTCCGAGCATCGGAACTATACGCTACTATCTCCTTTTTTAAAATACCGTCAATGCAGTCGTTTCTTTTTTTAAGATTTATCGCAAAAAAGATTACGAATGCTTGAACGGTACGCAAGCTTCGGAGGATATTCGCTTCTATCTAGGCTATAATGAAAATGAGTACATTGTTTATTAGAGTTCTATTTCGTAATAATAAAAGATAAAAAACTCTTTTATTTTTTTTCTTTGTACCTTTGCACCATCAAATTTAATGAATTTTATTCATTTTTAACATCCTTTATATGAACGAGCAGGAATTGCTAAAAGCAACCACACACAGAGATCGAGTAAGTAGTGTAACAGAGTCTGGTAGTCGAAAATGGGTTTTTGCCCAAATGCCACACGGATTTTTTTATAAGATTAGAAATGTAGTTGCCCTTTTTTATTTTGCTATCTTTTTTGGATTACCTTTTGTGAAAATTGATGGAAATCCATTATTTCAGTTCAATATTCCTCAAGCCAAATTAATTTTATTTAGTAAGATTTTCTGGCCTCAGGATTTCTTCATATTTGCTATTTCTATGGTAGCTTTTATTGTGTTTATTGTTTTGTTTACCATTGCATTTGGACGATTGTTTTGTGGCTGGGCTTGTCCGCAGACGTTTTTCTTAGAATTTATGTTTCGAAAAATAGAGTGGCTCATTGAAGGAAATCCTATGCAACAAAAAAAGCTGAAAGAAAGCGCTTGGAATTTTGAAAAAATATGGAAAAAGGGATTGAAACATTTTGTTTTTATCGCTATTTCCTTTGCTATTGCCAATGTATTTCTTTCGTATATTATTGGGATGGATGCTTTGCTAGAGAAGATTACGGGCAATATATTCGATAATTTTGGCACTCTTTTGGGCTTAATCATTTTTACAGCTTTGTTTTATTTTGTGTTTTCAAGAGTTAGAGAGATTGTCTGTACCACCATTTGCCCTTATGGACGACTACAAGGCGCTATGATGGATAAAAATAGTATGCAAATTTCGTATGATTATGTTCGTGGCGAGCCTAGAGGGAAATTTAGCAAACACAGAGAAGAGTCGCTCGGAAATTGTGTAGACTGCCATAAATGTGTGGATGTATGTCCTACAGGAATTGATATCCGCAACGGTTCTCAAATGGAATGCGTAGGTTGTACGGCGTGTATAGATGCTTGCGATGAAATTATGGAAAAATTCAATTTTGAAAAAGGATTGATTCGTTATGCGTCCGAAAATCAAATAAGCGAGAAAAAACCATTTGAATACAATACTCGTATGAAAGCCTATACGGTGGTGTTATTGATTCTCATTACTATTGTAGCTGTTCTCATCTATCGCATTCGTTCAATAGACACGTATATCGTCCGCACCAAAGGTCAATTATATCAAGAGATTGGCACTGATACACTCAGCAATATGTACACCCTCAAAATTATTAATAAAACCGATAAAATAGAAAAAGTAAATCTTACGTTGGACAAAAAAGAAGGAATTATTCAGTATATTGGCTATAATGAATTAGTTTTGCAGAAAGAGAAAGTGAATGAATTTACGTTCTTGGTGAAATTTCATAAAGGTATCATCAAAAAGAGAAGTACGCCTATTGTTTTTGAAGTTTGGAAAGATGGTAAATCGCTCCAGACCGTTAAGACGAGTTTTTATGGACCGTTTCAATAAATTTTCAATAATATAAAAAGTAAAGTATGAGCTGGGGCAAAGGAATTTCAATATTTATAATACTTTTCATCATCACTATGATGGGAATGGTGTGGCTAGCATCGAAGCAATCTATCGAAATGATAGACAACAATTACTACCAAAAAGAAGTGGAGTTTCAAGGAGTAATTGATGGCCGTCATCGGCTCAAAGAGGCCTTGGATGGTAAAGCCTTTATACTCAATTTGCCTGAAAAAGTCCAATTACAGTTTCCCGTAGCAACAGTTTCAAAAATAGATTCGGGATATATTGAGTTATTAAAATTGGATAATCAAAAATTTGATATGAAAGTAGCGTTGAACCCCAATACTGAAGCGGTTCAAGATATTCCTAAAAAAGAATTTAGAGAAGGCAAATATCGCATTCGTGTGTTTTGGAGCAATGAAGGGCAGACCTATTATCACGAGGATGATTTGTTTTTCTAAACCATTCATACATTTATGGAAATTTCCCAATTTCTTTTCAATAAATTTTATCTAGGTTTTTCCATCGGTTTTTTGGGGGCGTTTCATTGCGTGGGTATGTGTGGGCCGCTGATATGGTCTTTGCCTATACATCGAATGAGCCTTTTCAATCGCAACTTATATTTTGCTACCTATCATATAGCTCGGATTCTCAGTTATGTTATGTTGGGGCTTTTCGTAGGACTATTTCAAGCGTGGCTTCCTTTTCAGCAGATTTTTAGTATTTTATCCATTATTGTAGGACTTGTGTTTTTGCTCAATCTGTTTTCGGTTTCTATACCTTTTTTGGGCAAAGCCAATCAGCGATTCAGCCTATTCATAGCCCGAAAAACCTCTTTTTTCTTTACCCAAAAGAAAACCTTATATTCCTTTTTTATACTCGGCTTTCTCAATGGTTTGCTACCCTGCGGACTCGTATATACCGCCTTGGCGAGTACACTTACCCAAACCAATTGGGCAGATAGTGCTTTTTTAATGCTTGCTTTTGGATTGGCTACATTTCCCGTAATGTTTGCGGTATCTATCTTCGGCAACTGGATAGCCAGTATTATGCGTTCCCGCTATCAATTTCTTACCAAAATTGTGATTTTTATTATATCTATTTTGTTGATTTATAGAGGCACGATGGGCTTGCTCCCTATTCTCAAAACTAGCACCTACAAGCCAGCTGTGATGGAGTGCCATTAAATCTGAAAATGAGGTCGGGCTATACGTTGAAAATTACGGATGTATGTTCGGTGCTTGAAGTCCTCCAATACGCTACGGAGCAACTTGTTGCTATATCTTATACCAATTTTACTTATAAAATAGTCCAAACTATTTTGTAAGTTTAGAGTGGTATATGCCGTTATAACAAGCAAATAGTACAATCAAGTGAAACGAACGAAGATTGGACTAAATTGATTGTATGTACGGTATTATGTATTCTGCTTGAAAAAGAAAGGTACTTTGATTGCCGCCCCATTCCAAATATCCTATTCCTGAAAACAGAATGAGCAAAATCCCAAGAGCTTTATGATTCATTGAATACTTTTGAGATACAAATTTATTTCAAAATTTTTATAGAAGCTTCAAAAACTTAAATACTATATTTGTTGCATGTATTTAAAAAGAATTTTTTTATTGCTTATGCTTGCTAATTTTTTTTCTTGTCATCAGGAAATAAATAAAAGTAAAGATGTCTTGAAATTCAATATTTCTCAAGGATTGAGTTCATTGGATCCTGCATTTGCAAAAGATTTGAGCACGACTTGGATGGTGGGAAATATTTTTGATTGCCTATTTACATTGGATAAAAATACGGTTCTTACGCCACAATTGGCTACGCATTATTAAGTGAATACCGATGCTACTTGTTATACCATTTACATGAAACGAGGAGTGTATTTTCACAAAAATGCTTGTTTCGCTACGCCCGATAGTACTCGAATGGCTACGGCTTTTGATGCCGTATATTCGCTCCAGAGGCTTCTGGACCCCAAAACGGCTTCGCCGGGTTCTTGGATTTTGAATGGCAAAGTGGATTCGATTCAACCCTTTAAAATCATAGATAGTTTTACCTTTCAAATCCGATTGCAAAAACCATTTGCACAGTTTATCTATAACCTTACTATGCAGTATACGAGTGTAATCCCTCATGAAGCGGTGTCGTATTATGGAAGTACATTTAGAAAAAATCCTGTAGGTACGGGGCCTTATCGGATGAAAGTATGGGAAGAAGGAACGGCTTTGTTTTTGGAAAAAAATCCCAATTATTTTCAAAAAGATTCACTTGGCGTTCGATTGCCCTATATTTCTCATGTAAAGGTTACGTTCAACGAACAAAAAAAGATGGAGTTTTTGATGTTGAAAAAAGGCGAACTTCATTTCTTGAAAGATGTGGATGGAAGCATAGTTCATGATGTTTTTGATGAAAATGGTACGCTTTTGACTGCGCTAAAAAAGGATTTTTATGTTCAAAAAAGAACGTATTTGAATACCGAATATTTAGCGATTATTCATAGCAATCCCGCATCGCCATTGAGCCATAAAAAAGTAAGGCAAGCGCTGAATTTGGCTATCAATAGACAAGAAATTGTGTCTAGTCTCAAGAATAATTTGGTAAATCCTGCCAATAAAGGTTTTGTTGCATTGGGAATGCCTTTTTATGATACAGCGTTTGATGGATATTCCTTTAATCCCACCAAAGCGAAAGAATTATTGGCTCAGGCGGGTTTTTCTAGTTCAAAAAAGGCAAAAATTCAACTCCATATCAATAATGCCAATGTAGATTTGGCGGAATTTGTGATTTATCAATTGCAGCAAGTAGGATTTGAAATAGATTTAAAAATGCACCCTGCCGAAACGATGATGCAGCTGGCAAAAGAAGGGAAAATTGACTTTTTTAGACGATCCTGGACGGCGGATTATCCCGATGCTGAATCTAATTTTGCTTGCTTTTATAGCCAAAATGGTGCACCACCCAATTATACTCGTTTCAAAAATAAAGAATATGACTTGTTGTATGAAAGTATACTAAAAGAACCTAATGCCGAAAAAAGAATCCCTATTTATAAGAAAATGGAACAATTATTATTGGAAGAAGCGCCCATAGTGCCTATTTTTTATGATCAATCGATTCGTTTGATTCATAAAAGCGTCAAAAATTTGGAGCAGAATAGTATTAATCATTTGGATTTGAGAACCGTTAAAATAGAAAAATAAATAGATGAAAAATTTATACATTGTTACTGGATCGCATTCAGGATTGGGAAAGAGTATCGTTTCTCAGTTATTACAAGATAAAAATAATACTGTTATCGGTATTTCGAGGCATAATGAAATAGAGCATTCGCAGTTTCAGTTCATTTCTCTCGATTTGTCAAACATAGAAAAAGTGAAAACATTTTCGTTTCCAGATTATAGTCATTTTGAGAATATTGTACTTATCAACAATGCAGGTATATTAGGCGAAATCACTACATTGGAAAAAGTAAGTATAGACGCATTGGATGCTGTAATTTCCGTAAATTATACGGCTGTAATGATATTGTCTACTCTTTTTATAAAAGCGTATCAAGATGCCAAAATTCAAAAAACAATCATAACGATATCAAGTGGCGCTGCTACAAGTGCATATCCTTCGTGGTCAAATTATTGTGCCAGCAAAGCGGCTGTAGAAATGCTTATGAAATGTATTGTTGAAGAGCAAAAAAATAAAGAAAATCCCATTTCCGCATTTGCTATAGCGCCTGGCGTAGTGGACACCAATATGCAATTGCAGATAAGAAGTACTGATATTCAGGATTTTGAATTTAAACCAAAATTTATCGATTTGTATGAGGAAGGAAAATTGTATAAGCCTGAGGATGTGGCAGAAAGAATCATTGAAGTAGGTCAAAGTCCTTATCAATTCAACGATACTGTATTTAGAATAGTGATATAGTTTAAAATTTTTTATTACTTTTTTGAGAAAACATCTTATTTTTAACTTCTAAATAAAAAAATGTGAAGCGAGTATTACGAAAAAAATCAATTGAACATATCGTCAATGAAATAGCCAATTCAAAGGATTCGTTGAAAAAAAATCTTACGGTTTTGGATTTGACGTCATTTGGTATAGCAGCGGTAATTGGAGCGGGAATTTTTTCTACTATAGGAAAGGCTTGTTTTTCGGGGGGGCCAGCAGTGATTTTCCTATTTATTTTTACTGCCGTTGCTTCGGGATTTAGTGCACTTTGTTATGCCGAATTTGCTTCACGTGTGCCTGCATCGGGTAGTGCGTATACGTATGCCTATACAAGTTTTGGGGAAGTCTTTGCTTGGATTATCGGTTGGGCATTGATTATGGAGTATAGTATTGGTAATATTGCGGTGTCTATTTCTTGGAGCGAGTATTTTGTAAGTTTGCTTAGAAATGTAGGTGTGAATTTCCCCGCTTGGCTTTCCATTGATTACAAAACGGCTTATAGAAGTTTTTCCGAAGGCCTTGTGCATCCCTATACCGATGCTTGGACAACAGCCCCACTTTTTCTTGGAAAAAAAATCGTTTTTAATTTGCCTGCACTGGCTATAAATGTAATAATTACTGCAATAGTATACTTGGGGATCAAAGAATCTAAGTTGGTAGGAAATGCTATGGTATTGTTGAAAATATTGGTGATTTTGATGGTGATTTCCGTAGGTTTTTTCTATGTAGATACCGCTAATTGGAATCCATTTATGCCCAATAAAGTATATGGTGTAATGGCTAGCGTTTCGGCTGTGTTTTTTGCATACATTGGTTTTGATGCTATTAGTACTACTGCCGAAGAATGTATCAATCCCAAACGAGATTTGCCACGAGGTATGATTTATTCATTGATTATTTGCACCGTTTTATACATTTTATTGGCTTTGGTGCTTACAGGTATGGTTTCGTATAAATTTTTGGATGTAAAAGACCCTTTGGCTTTTGTGTTCAATCAAAGAGGATTGAATTGGATTGGAGGAGTCATAAGCGTAAGTGCTATTGTAGCTATGACGAGTGTTTTATTGGTTTTTCAAATGGGGCAACCTCGAATTTGGCTAGCGATGAGCCGCGATGGATTGATGCCAAAACGATTCTCAAAAGTGCATTCAAAATATCAAACGCCAAGTTTTTCTACAATCATTACGGGATTGGTAGTGGGAGTTCCTATTTTATTTTTGGATTATGATATCGTTATCGAATTTACGAGTATTTCTACATTATTTGCTTTTGTATTGGTCAGTGGTGGTGTACTTCTTTTGCCCGATGCGGTAAAAGAAAAAAACAAGTTTTCATTGCCAAAAATCAATTCAAGGTATATTCTTACCGCTATTTTTATAATGATTGTAGTTGGTTTGAATTATTATGAACCTAGTTATTTTTCAAATCTAGCTAATTATTCTCCAGCCGACAAAGCCTTTGATTGGTTTGGAACTACAATTTTCCACTATTCGGATGATAATGTACAAAAGGTATCTTTGCAGATATTCTATCTAATTTTTGCTTTTTTTGTAGGGCTTTCTATTTGGAAAAATTTATCTTTAATACCTGTTTTAGGGGTGTTGAGTTGTATGTATTTGCTTACCAGTATGAATATACATAATTGGATTTATTTTATGGTTTGGATGGTAATAGGATTGGTAGCTTACTTCTCGTATGGAATAAAAAAGAGCAAGTTGAATCCTAAGAATCAAGTAGTTAATTAAAATTAATTAAAATAAAAATCAAATAAATGTTTGAATTTCACTTAGACAAAACACGTTATTTCAATATGCAAACCGAAAATGCAGAGGAATTTGTGTTGCCATTTATTGAACAAAAATTAAAAATTGATGCTTCCTTGAATGTATTGGAGGTAGGAAGTGCGGAAGGTGGTGTTATCAAGGCTTTTGCAAAAAAAGGATGCCAATGTGTGGGCGTAGAATTGAATGATTCTAGAGCTATTCAATCTAGAGAATTTCTAAAAGAATATATCGATAAAGGTCAGCTCCAAATCATCAATAAAAACATATATGATCCCTCTTTTGAGTCCGAATTTTCCGAAAAATTTGATTTAATTATTCTCAAAGATGTTATTGAACATATTCCAGACCAACAAAAAGTGATGTTTCAGTTTCGTAAGTTTTTGAAAATCAACGGTAAGATTTATTTTGGATTTCCACCCTTTCGTATGCCTTTTGGCGGTCATCAGCAAGTATGTCAAAGCAAAATTTTGTCTAAATTGCCTTATTTTCATTTGCTTCCAATGCCTCTTTATAAAATGGTTTTGAAGACTTTTGGTGAAAATATAGCGGAGTTTGTAGAAATTAAAGAAACAGGCATTTCAATAGCACGTTTTCATAAGATTTGTGAAAATGCCAATTATGAAATTATTAACAAATTACATTATTTAATCAATCCTATTTACAAATATAAATTTGGATTGGAACCTAAAAAGCAGTTTCCATTTATCGAAAAAATACCTTATTTTAAGGATTTTGTAACGACTTGTGTGTATTATTTAGTCGAAAAAAAAGATTAGAATATGCTGAAAAAAACGATGGATGAGATAGAGGAGACTCACAAGCAAGATTTGAATAAATTGCTAGAAAATCAAAGCATTGTAATATTAGACAATGTGCGTAGTGCGCATAATGTAGGGTCTATTTTTCGTACAAGCGATTGTTTTGGAATCAAAAAAGTGTATTTGTGCGGCATTTCAAGTCCTATTGATAATAGAGAAGTTCAAAAAACGGCTTTAGGTGCGGAATTATCCGTTCCTTCGGAAAAAGTATTGGATACATTGGAATTGGTAGAAAATTTGAAAGAATCGTATGAGATAGTGTCTGTGGAACAAACCAAAAATAGTGTATATTTGAATGAATTTCAATGGGATGTAAATAAAAAATATGCTTTTGTATTTGGAAATGAAGTAGATGGCGTGGATGAACAAGTAATTGCGCAAAGTCATTATGTATTAGAAATTCCACAAGTAGGCATAAAACATTCCTTAAATGTAGCCAATAGTGCCAGTATTGTTTTGTGGGATTATTTTAATTTTTTGAATAAAGGGTAATTGTTATAAAAGCGTACTTTTATTAAAAAATACGAATTTATTCACTTTTTTAAGCATTTTTGAGTAAAATGTATTTACTTTGTGTCCTTTGATTTTATAGAATCGAAATTATATATGGCCAAAAAAAAGCCCACCTTAGTATTCAATCCTTCTACGCTCACTTTTGAGCAAAAGAAAATTTCGTGGCAGTCACGTTTATTGTTTGGATTGATGATTACAAGTGGTGTAGCCGTTTTTGGTTTTATTATGGTTATGATTTCGCATAAAATTTTCCCTTCCCCTAAGGAAATTGAACTCAAAAAACAAA
>JBIPPG010000335.1:0-3054 GCA_044368545.1 Chitinophagales bacterium
CTACTTGAGTTATTTGATTCTTCTTTTAAATAAACAAATTTAATTGAATCAAAACTTAAATCTGTTTTTTTTGAACTAAGATTCCATTTTATATCTAAACTAGTAAGACATCCCTTATTCTTCTTAAAATCATGAAGAAATGCAGACAAACTATCACCTGAATTTGTAATTATATAAATAGTATCTCTCCACGCTAACTTATCAACAGACTTATTAAATTCTTGTCCATAAAAATTATGTACAAATAAAGTGATAAATAAGGCGAACGTTAATTTTTTCATTTTTTTTATTTAGATTTTAATTAGCTAATTGAGATATTAATTTCATTTGTTCTTCCGTAGTATTTAATTTTTCTTTTACAAGTTTTTCGGCTATAGAAATAGAAAGGTTGGCTACTTCTTTTTTCACTTCATTCAACGCGGCATTTTTTTGAGTTTCTATTTCAGATTTTGCAGATTCAAGCATTTTGGCAGCATCTTCTCTAGCTTTTTGCATTTCATTAGCTCTAAACGCTTCTGCTTCTTGCTTAGCTTCAGCCAACATTTTCATACGCTCTTCTCTAGCCTCTTTTTCCATATTCTCTTTATCTGCTTTCAAGTTTTCAAACTCCAATCTTGCTTTTTGTGCAGATAACAACTCCTCTTCAATTTTACCATTTCTAGCTTCGATAGAACTAACGATAGGCTTGAATGCAAATTTTCCAAGAATAAACCAAAAAATCGCAAAGGCAAGCAATGTCCAGAAAGCATATCCTATTTCTGGCAAAATTAAACTCATTGGATCAAATAAAAGAATCATTATATATATTTTTATTATTTATTAAAATTTGTTTTTCATTAAATAAAAGTAAAGGAAATGGCAATCCCAAATCCTTTACTCTAATTTTTTGTGATGCTTATTTACACAAGAAAGATACGATGATAGCAATAAGAGCTGCACCTTCTACAAGGGCTGCTACGATAATCATTGCTCCTCTAATTTCTCCTGAAGCTTCTGGCTGACGAGCGATACCTTCCATGGCTTTGCCACCGATGTTACCGATTCCAATACCTGCTCCTAGTGCTGCTAGTCCGCATCCTAATGCTGCTAATCCAGTCATAATTTTTGTTTTTAGGGGTTATATAATTAATTAATAATTTTAATGATGTGCATGATGCTCTTCTTGAGCTATTCCAATAAAAATAGATGTCAAAAGTGTAAATACATACGCTTGTAAGAACGCTACAAACAACTCCATAGCATTTACAAATATTAATAAAGGAATGGCTATAACACCACCCGCTAATGATCCTCCTAAACTTTTGCCTGCACTTCCCAAAATGAAAACCAAGCTGGCAATACTCAAAATAGTAATGTGACCTCCTAATATATTTCCAAAAAGACGCAGCATCAATGCCACTGGCTTAATAAACAATCCTACTATTTCTAATGGAGTCAACAAAATCAATACTGCTTTTGGAACACCCGGCATATTAAAAATATGTCCCCAATAATCTTTTTTTGCAAAAATGTTAATCATTAAAAATGCACACAATGCTAATACAAGTGTAAAACCAGTATTCCCTGTAACATTAGCACCTCCTGGGAAGAAAGGCAATAATCCTAATAAATTATTGATCAAAATAAAGAAGAATACACTCATTAAGAAAGGTACAAATCTCATATAATTTTTTCCGATATTATCTCTGGCTATATCATGTGCTACAAACTGAATCAAAGGTTCCATTACACCTTGCAATCCTTTTGGTGCTTTATCAATAGTATTGTATTTTCCTTTAATTGCAAACATAATGATAAAGACGATAATCATTCCCAATAACATACCAAATACATTTTTGGTAATTGAAAAATCGATAATTTCATCTCCATTTACACTATGAATACGTGCATGTTCCATTTTATAACCATCTACTTCTACTTCACCCTCACCATGATGTGGATGAAATGCACTAGACATCGTTGTAAATAAGGTTCCTTTAGTTTTATTGTAGATGATAACAGGTAATGGTAACGATACACTTCCTAATATATGAAACTCATTAGCGTCCTGAACGTGGTGCATAATGGTAGGAACAGGGTCAAACGGTTTATTCTCATCATTATGTGCATCGGCAGTATGAGGAGCCGAAGACGCAGCATGTGCTTTTTGTGCGGTATCTATATGATTTTCAGTTGCATTAATAGATAGAGAAACTAATAATGTAAGGATGGAAATAAAGTGTTTAAAATTCATTTTAAGATTTTTTTACTTTTTTAAAAGCGGTGCAAAATTAAACTTTTTTTTTTAAATAAAACGCCTTTTTTCAAAAAAAAAAGGAGGTAAAATAAATTACCTCCTAATATGTTAGATTTCTGTTAATTATTAGTTCGACAATTTGAACCAAGAAGTTCCATTGGAGAAAACTCGAATTGAATTTCCACCTGTAGCACCTGCACTGCTTCCATAATATTTCAATACATTCACAAGTTCTGTATCTACTAAATCTGTAGCAGCACCCATTGTTACAATTGAAGGAGAAATAGTCAATACTACTTCATTATTGCTAGGCGCATAATTCATAATTTCTATAATTTTTCCTGCAACAGAAGATGCACTTGGCAATGTAAGAGTAGCATTGGCAGTACCTCTAAACAATATTATTTGATCGGTGATTTTAGCGGTATAATTTGCTGTAATTTCTACCCAGTTTGGTCCAGAAGATAATATATCTTTAATAGATATATGTTTCACAACACCTGCAGAATCAGACAAAATACTATCTGTTTTTGCATTACCAGTCTGCAAACCTTTGATAGACAACGTATTGGTAGCTGAAGCAGTAATGGTAGTAGCTCTATCCAAAGTTCCACCCAAAACTATACTGTCGTTAGAAATACTAGTACCATTAGTAGCCATATTTTTGTATTTTGAATATTTTGTACTATCAGAAGCCAATCTTGTATAGATAGCGGTGCTATCCCAAGTAATAGTTACATCTTTCAAAACAGAAGTTGCACCATTTGCACTTACTTTTATTCCTACTCCCGTCAATGCTTTTCCACTTACAGCGCCAT
>JBIPPG010000060.1:0-10695 GCA_044368545.1 Chitinophagales bacterium
CAATACCCTTTCTTTGAACCTAAGTAAAACAGACTTGCTATGCAATCAACAACCAAAAGGACAAATTAATTGTGATGCAAAAGGAGGAGAAATGCCATATTTGTATAGGACGCAGCTGGGTGTTTTTTTACCCAATCCCTTGTTAGATGGACTTTTTGCAGGAGAGTACACGGTAACGGTGGAAGACAATAAAGGATGTCAAGCAAATGGGAAAATATCTTTGAATGAGCCAAGCAAAGTAGTGACGAATACTCTTTATAAGAAAAATTTATTGTGCTACGAAGAACCTATTGGCGAATTAATGGTGACTACAATGGGTGGAGTGCCACCTTATTCCTATCTTTGGACTACGACCAATTCAGATTCAAATAAAACAGTTAATCTAGGCGCAGGAGTTCATACTGTGAAAATTACTGATAAGAATGGCTGTGAATCTTTTTATAGCGATACGTTGATTCAACCTAGTAATTTAATCTTGTTGGATACGCTTTCAAATCCTAAATGTTTTGGAGAAGTAAATGGAAAGATTGAGCTGGAAGTGTTTGGAGGAACTCCAGGGTATAAATTCAAATGGAATAATAATGAATTAAGCCAAAATATATATAATTTAAAATCAGGAAATTACAAATTGACAGTTGAAGATGGAAATAATTGTCTTGATTCATTTGTGTTTCAATTGGTCGATCCACCGTTAATTAAATTTTCAAAAATTGAAAAATGGGATAAATCGTGTAATCAAATATTTGATGGAGAAATAAAGTTGCAAGGCTGGGGAGGACAAGGAGAGCCTTATCAATACAGTATTAATGGTGGAAAATCCTATTCTTATACCAAGAATTATAAAAATTTAGATTCTGGAAAGTATTATGTCTTTGTAAAAGACGCAAATGATTGTATTATAGGAGATTCCACAAAGGTTGGAGTTTTGGAAGAAATAAAAATTATTGCATTCCCAAGAGATACAACTATCAATTTGGGGCAAAGCGTTTCAATTGATTTTGATGTCATAAAAGGACAATTAAATAAAATTAATTCAATACTTTGGGAGCCTGATTTTGGGTTAGAATGTAGCAGTTGTAAAAAAACAAATGCATCGCCTTATCAATCAACTATTTATGACGTTACGGTATCATTTAATAATAGTAACTGTAAAGTAACAGACAAAGTAATTGTTCGAATAAATGATAATAGCGAACTATTTGTACCCAATGCATTTACCCCAAATGGAGATAAAGACAATGATATTCTAAAAGTATATGGGGTGAATGTAAAATTTGCAAAAATGAAGATTTTTAACCGATGGGGCGAAAAAGTTTTTGAATCTTCAAATGCTATAATTGAAGGATGGGATGGTTATTACAATGGAGAATTATCACCTAATGGTGTTTATACTTATAGTTTAGAAACACATTTCTTAAATAAAAAAATTAAGACATCAAAAGGGAGTATTACGCTGATTAGATAGAAATTTATAGAAAAATCTTTTTAATTTTTTTCTTGATTTTCCTTATTTATCATTATATTTGTGCAATTTATAAATTGCTAAATTTGAAGGGAATCAAATTATTATCTATCTATTTATTGTTTTTAAGCTCCAACGCTTATAGCCAAATAACTTTGACCGATAATAGAACGGCTACACAATTAGTGCAAAGAATTTTGGGAGGAGGAATTACGGTTTCTAATCCTACATTGAATTGTACTGGAATAGCCAATGCTACTTTTGTTAATAGTACAGCCAGCCTAGGGCTTACAGGAGGAGTTGTATTGACTACAGGTAGAGCCATAACTCTTTCTCCTACAAGCGTTGGGATTAATGGTTCTTCTACATCTTCTCCCAACAATGTAAATTTTGTAACTACTTTAGACCCTGATATTCAGTCATTGAAACCTGGGTTTTTACAGCGCGATTTATGCCGTCTTGAATTTGATTTTATCCCAAAAGGCGATACTATTTCTATGAATTATGTATTTGCTTCAGAAGAATACACAACTAATAATTGTTCCCAATTTGCCGATGTAATTGGAATATTTGTTTCGGGGCCTGGCATTGTTGGAAATAAAAATATTGCATTGGTTCCCAATACTACGGTTCCTGTTTCCATCAATAGCATAAACGACGGAACAGGTTCTACGCCTACTTGTACTAGTTTGCATCCCAATGCTCCTTTTACCGCATTATACACAGCCAATGTATCTACTACAATATCGTATAATGGTTTTACAAAAGTTATGACGGCTACTTCTCCCGTTACTCCTTTTGGATCGTATCATGCCAAAATTGCTATTGTAGATATTTCGGATTCTTTAAACGATTCTGGGGTTTTTATTGGAGAAGGAAGTTTTACCTCCGAGCCTATTTTGGAGTTAGAAAAATCTTCTACGGGAGGATTTACTTCCAATCCTTTATATGCAATAGAAGGGTGCAATCCAGGAGTGGTTAAGTTCAAGAGAAAAATAAACAATGTACCTTTGGTAGTAAATTTGAATTATAGTGGAAATGCAGTTTTTGGAACAGACTATACTGCTACAGCTACTTCTTTTACAATTCCTGCTGGCGATACCATTTTTAATTATAACTTAACGGCTTTAGCAGATAATTTGGTAGAAAATAATGATTCGGTAAAAGTGCGATTCACCGTAGTTGGCAATAGTTATTCAGATTCCGTGGTGTATTATATAAAAGATTTTGCTACCGGAATGTCAGTTTTTAATAATTCTAATGATACCACCGTTTGTTTTGGCAAGCCAATTCAATTGTATGCATCGAATTTACCATTAAATTATAATGCATTTTGGACTCCAAATACAGATTTGTCGGATCCTACTATTTTAAATCCAATTCTAACTCCTAATACTTCCAATGGATTTGTTAGTTATACGATTGCATTGAGAATCAATCATCCGGGTTGTAGTTTTATTGATAGCAATGTAATAGTTAATATACAGCCTTCACCCGTATTGTTTTTGGGGCCATCCCCTCAAATTATATGTAAAGGAGACACCTTAGAATTAGGCGCTTTAATTACACCTACGGGTAGCTATACGTTTTCTTGGGCTACAAATCCTACATTAAGTGCTACTAATATTCTAAATCCCAAAGCAATAACACTTACCAATCAAACTTATTATTTTACGGCAACTACAAATATTGGATGTAGTACTACAGACTCTACAAAAGTAATTGTATCAAATGTCAAGAATGAAATTGTAAATATTAAAATAGACACTACTTCTTGTGGATTGGGAAATGGAAGGGTAAAAGTTACGATGAATGGTTCTACGCCACCATATCAATTTTCTTTTAATGGGGGCGCATTTGTTACGGCCGATACTTTTACAGGTTTGTCAAGTGGAACTTTTAGTCTAAAGATAAGAAATGGAGCAAATTGTGTCTATGATACAACCATAACTATTGTAGCGGGACCTCCAGCTCCAAAATTAACTTTAAATACATTTAATACAACTTGTGGTAATAATAATGGAAAAATAAAAGCAACTATTATTGGCGGTGTAGCTCCAATTAGTTTTACTTGGAGTAATGGTGTACAATCTGTAGATAGTATTTTTAATTTATCTCCAGGAAATTACAATCTTACGATAACCGATTCAAAAGGTTGTGTAGATACAAAGACCGCATCAATATTGAGTAGTACGGGAGTATCTTCAAATATTATAGCAACACAAGCTACCTGTGCCAGTGCCAATGGTAGTGTAAATGCAATAATTACAGGAGGCGTATCTCCTTATAAGTATATTTGGAATACTGGCGATACAACTCAGAATTTATCAAACTTAAATGCAGGTACTTACAAAGTTACTATTACCGATAATTTGGGCTGTACACGAGTAGATTCCATTTCTATTTCAAATTCTGTAAATGTATCTTTTTCAAAATCCATTACTGCATCTACTTGTAATCAAGCCAATGGCAGTATTTCGTTGAGTAATATTGTAGGAACAAGTCCTTTTAATTTTCTTTGGAGTAATGGCGCCAATACACAAAATGTAAGCAATTTACTTCCGGGAACTTATTTTGTTACGGTTACAGATTCAAAGCTATGTTCTAGAAAAGATACAATCATTATTTCTTCTTCTGTACCAGCAGTTTATAGTTTAAATGTTGTCAATTCTAAATGTACTCAATCCAATGGCGCTATTCAGATAGTAGGACTCACTGGAGCTACACCATTTTCTTTCTTATGGAGTAATGGTGCTACTACACAAAATATTTCAAATGTAATGGCTGCTTCATATTCGGTAAGTGTTACCGATGCCAATGGATGTGTTTATGAAAAAAACACCGTAGTCCAAAATAGTTCAAATCCATCGCTGAAATTGTCCAAAACAGATGCCACCTGCGGTAATTCAAATGGTTCGGTTATAGCCAATGTTACAAATAGTGTGGGTACTATTATCTATAATTGGAACACGGGGTCCGGTGCTAATGTTATAAGTAATTTGTCTTCAGGCACTTATAAAGTAACTATTATCGATTCACTAGGTTGTACAAAATCCGATAGTATAATTTTGAATTCAAATCCTGCAATTAATATCAGTTATTCAAAAAATCAACCCACCTGTGGATTATCCAATGGAAGTTTAATTGTTAATATCACAAGTGGAACAGCTCCTTTTTCATTTACTTGGAACAATTTAGATACGAATAGATCTCGAACTAATTTATCGCAAGGGACTTATATTGTATTTTATAGAGACTCATTTAATTGCAATAAGAAGGACACTTTTGTTTTATCTCCTTCATCAAAACCTGTAACCACGGGGACTATCAATCAAGCCAAGTGTAGCTCATTGACTGGAGGCGTTTCTACTACAGTTGCGGGAGGGAAAACTCCATATAAATACAGCTGGAGCAATTCTGACACTACTTCAAGTATTACAAATATATTACCAGGAACTTTTTTTCTTACCGTTACCGATTCATTAGGTTGTCAAGATATTGATACATTTAATATCTTGCGTCTACCGCCTCCTTCATATACCGATACTGTTTTCGAATCTACATGTTTATTGGATAATGGGAGCATTTTATTTACAAATATTGTAGGTGCTACGCCTCTAGTTTTTACTTGGTCTGACGGTGTAAATACTACAAGTACTTCTCGCAATGGTTTAAAAAAAGGCACTTATACTGTAGAAATTAGAGATATAAACAATTGCCTAGTCAAAGATACTTTTTTTGTTGACGATATAGGTCCTCCAAGCCTAGACTTAGATTCTATTGACCATACTTGTTTGCTTAGTGATGGAAAAATTATTTCTACTATCACCGGTGGTTCATCACCTTTTACGTTCAAGATGTCGTTTACTGCAGTAGGAATGCCACCTGTAGCTACTACTTGGACCAATGTAAATAGAATTGATACTGCCAAGAATTTAGGATCAGGTTATTATGAAGTAATCGTTACGGATTCCAAAGGGTGTACAGATACAGTTAGCACTCGTGTAAAAAATAATACAAACATAAAAGTAACATTTACTGCCACAAAGTCAAGATGTGATACTGGAACAGCTATAGTTACTGCCAATCCTTCGTTTGGGACGCCTCCTTATACCTATAGATGGAACAATAAAGATTCGGTTCAAACAATAGATTCTTTGGCCGAAGGCTCTTATGTTGTTACTGTTACCGATGCCAATGGCTGTACCGTTGAGGATGACACTATAGTAGCACCTATTTATAAACTAACGGTTCTAATAGATTCTGTTTTCAATACAAAATGTGATTCAAATAATGGGCGAGTCTATTTACGGGTATTGAATGCAATTGGCAAAACAGAAACCAATTGGTTCCTAAAGTCGGGTATTATTGTAGATTCATTTTTGTTTAAAAAAGGACTAGAAGTAGGTAGTTATAATGTAATGATACTAGATTCTAATAAGTGTAAAGGAACTTTATTAAATAATTTTGAAATTGATAAAATTCCTATAGTAACTCATATCGCCACGGTGAACGCTGAGAATTGTGGGAAAAATAATGGAAATATTTCGCTTAATATAGACAATTTATTTTTACCTACATATCTTTGGAGTACAGGCGCTACTACAAATACTATAACCAACTTAGACACCGGAAAATATTCTGTAATTATTACGGATAAGAATAATTGTAAAGTGTTTGATACATTTATAATTAATGAACTACAAGCCCCTAAAGTAGTAAGTTTTACAAAAATAGAACCCACCTGTGGACTCTCCAATGGAACTATTACAGCATTAATCAATGCACCCGCTGGAACGGATACAATTATATGGAATAATAGTTTTGGATTGGGGCAAAAAACATTAAATAATAGACCTGATGGAAAGTATGTCATAAGAGTTACAGATCCTTTTGGATGTTCGACAAAAGATAGTATCAATTTAAGTGGAATTCCAAAAGTTAAGTTGAATGCAGTTGTCACCCACTCAAATTGTGTTAATGGAGTGGGCTCTATCGTCCTCAATACACGAAATGGCACGCCGCCATATACTTATGTTTGGCAAGATTTTTCGTCGGATACAAATCGGACAAATTTATCTAGCGGAACTTATTCTGTAACGGTTACCGACTCGGGTGGTTGTGTTACAGATACTACAATTAATTTGTTATTTTTCAAAAACCCCACACTTATTCTAAATCCAACCAATGAGGTTTGTGATAATAAAGCGGGAAAAATTGTCCCAAGTATATTTTTTGGCACTACGCCATTTTCTTATTCTTGGAGTAATGGTTCCACAAGTTCTCAGCTTTTAAATATTAATGCGGGAAAATATGTGTTGACACTTACGGATTCAAAAGGATGTATTGCCATAGATTCGGCATCTATTACATCTACCAATAAACCGGTAAGCACCCTGTCGTCTACTCCTGCATCCTGCAATTTGAATAATGGGTCTGTAATGGCTGTCACCAATAAAGGAAAAACGCCATTTATTTATAATTGGAATGGATTGTATAGTGGAAGCTCAGTTTCAAATATTGATTCTGGAAGATATATTTTAACTGTGATTGACAGTAATTTATGTACCTTCATAGATACGATTCAAGTGAGTAGAATTGTTTCTGTAAGTGCTACGTTGAATAGGATAAGTTCCAAATGTTCCAATTCAAATGGAAGCATAATAACTACTGTGTTTAATGGAGCGGCTCCGTTTAAATATCTGTGGAGTACGGGCGATACCACAGCCAATTTAACGAATATCAAAAGTGGGCAATATTTCCTTACCGTTACCGATTTTTTCAACTGTAGTTTTGTTACTTCGGGAATAGTCACCGATTCTTCAGGCCCAGTAATTATTCATACAAATATATTGGCTACTTGTGGTCAAAACAATGGTTCAATCCTTTCAAATGTTTCGGGTATGAACCAGCCTTTTTCTTATTTTTGGAATAATGTATCGGGGTCTAAAGATTTGACGGGAATCAATGGAGGCACATTTATTTTTAAAGTAGTAGACTCCAAAGGTTGTATTGCTCTTGACACAACGGTGTTGACACCCGTATTACCTCTTTCAAATATTTTTAGCGTTACAAATCCAAACTGTAATTTATTAAATGGTAAAATAAAAAGCATTCCGTCAGGTGGCAAAAAACCATATAGTTATAGCTGGAATACAGGACAGGCTATAGATTCTATTATGAATTTAGCCCCAAATAAATATAAATTAACAATTTCAGACGCAGCAGGCTGTTTGTTCAACGACTCTTCAACTATTATTCAAACGGGCGTGCCGTCTATAGCTTTTAATACAACACCAAGTACTTGTACCAATGCAAATGGCAAGGTTAAAGCTACTGTTTTGGGAGGTCAATCGCCATATAAATTTTTATGGAATACAGGAGGTGCAAAAGATAGTTTGATAAATATCGTAGCTGGAAACTATACGCTTACTGTAACTGATAGTAATAACTGTGCAATTGCAAGTATCGCATCTGTTTCCACTACAGGAATGTCTTCTATTAGTCTAATCAAAAAAGATCCAGCGTGTCAATCAAGCAATGGAAGTATAAAAGCCACGCCCCTTGGAGGACAAGCACCTTATACCTTCTTATGGAACAATGGTGCGATATCGGATTCTGTTTTTAATTTGAACCCGGGAACTTATACAGTTACCGTTACCGATGCGAGTGGATGTACCCTTTCAAATTCGGTAGCTATTGTCAATCAAGCTTCTCCAAGTGTTACTTTTGGCACTTTAGGTCAGCCATTTTGTGGTCAGAATAATGGATACATACTCAGTAGTGTTTCGGGAGGTAAAAATCCAATCACATATAATTGGAGTACAGGTGCTACTTCAGCCCAAATATCTAATTTAGACAGTGGAAATTATAGATTAATTGTTATTGATAGCAATGGCTGTAGAGATACTGTCTCTGGATTTTTGAACAGAACGCCAGATGTTTCGGTAGCCAATAATATTACAAAATCTTTTTGTGGAAATCCAAATGGGAGGATAAAAGCAGTACCAACGGGTGGAACTGCACCTTACACCTATTCTTGGAGCACAGGTGCTACAAAAGATTCAATTAAAAATTTGATGGCAGGAACTTATTTGCTCACAGTTCGGGACGGCAATTTATGTACAAAAACATTTTCTATAATTGTAGATGATATTCCTAGACCTCTTCTAGCACCAATAAAAGAAGATGCGGTATGTAATAAGAAAAATGGAACTATTGATGCAAAAATTGTTCCGAATACAGGAACTGCACCATTCTCTTATCTATGGAATACAGGGACTACTGCATCAAAATTGGTTAATTTAGATACAGGGATTTATACCGTTAAAGTTACCGATGTCAATGGTTGTTTTGATACATTTGTAGTAGCTGTAAATTTTGCCATCAATCCTTCCTTGGCTCTATCGGCTACAAATGTAGTATGTTCAGATTCTAATGGTACGATAACTTCGGTGATGACCCGAGGGATAGAACCTGTAAATTATATTTGGAACACAGGCGCTACCACAAAAGATTTGAGCAATCTAAAACCAGGTACTTATATCATTACTGCTACCGATGCCAAATCTTGTATTGTAGTAGACACTATTGAAATTACCGATAAGCCTGCGCCTGATATTTTGTTAAATCCAGTACTATCTTTTTGTCTAAAATCTAACGGAGCTATCAATACATCTATCAACAAAGGGACGGCACCATTTGCCTTTTTATGGAGCAATGGCGCTTCTGTTCAAAATTTATCAAATCTACCTCAAGGTAATTATAAGTTGACAGTAACCGACGCCAATAATTGTGTAGATACGGCTAGCGTTTCTATTGTGGATGAACCAAATAATTTGAGACTAAGTCTAAAAAAGAAAGATTTATTGTGCTTTGAAGATGCAAAAGGAGAAATCTATTGCACCGCTACAGGAGGCCAAACGCCTTATCAATATAAAACCCAAACCACTTCTTTTAATCGCGATTCAATTATTCCAAATTTATCAGCAATTTCTTATGATGTAACAGTTCAAGATGATAAAGGTTGTTTGGCTACAGGCAAAATTTCTCTCACCGAACCTCCAAAAATTGTAGTTTCTACCTTGTCAAAAGTTAATTTATTGTGTTTTGAAGACCCAATTGGTGAAATTTCGGTTTCTGCTGTGGGTGGTGTATTGCCTTATCAGTTTGTATGGGCTAGCCCAGGTACCAATCCAAATACAAGCCATATTTCCAAACTGAAGGCAGGTGTTCATACTCTAAAATTGACCGATAAAAATGGCTGTGAAGTCATATACCAAGATTCTCTTACGCAGCCTTCGGAAATAATAGTAGTAGACAGTCTCTTCAATCCTCTTTGTAATAACGAACTGTCAGGAAGAATAAAAATTATTGCGTCTGGAGCTACCCCTTCATATTCGTATTTATGGAACAATGGTGCTACTACAAAGGATATTTCTAGCTTGTCGGAAGGGAATTATAAACTTACTATCACCGATGCAAATTTATGTGTAGATTCCTTTAGTTTCAATCTTCTAGATCCGCCCCCAATTACTTTTTCAAAAGTAGAAACGGTAGATTTGCCTTGTCTCAATAAATTTGATGGCGAAATAAAGCTTCAAGGAATAGGAGGGCAAGGAGAACCTTATCAATATAGTATAGATGGTGGGACTACGTATTCATTTACAAAAAATTTCAAAAACTTAGATTCTGGAAAATACATTGTAGTAGTTCGTGATGTCAATAATTGTCAATTTAGAGATACTACAAATATCAATAATCCTGAAAATATTGTCATTAATGCCATTCCAAAAGATACCACAATAGACTTAGGAAAAGCAGTGCCAATTGATTTTGAAGTTAAAAAAGGAAATGCATTGGGAATTAATTCCGTTTTATGGACTCCCGATTTAGGTATTACGTGCAATACCTGCAAAAACACTTTAGCCACGCCATATCAAACCACTATATATGATGTAAGAATTACATACAATGCTGGGAAATGTACAACTTCTGATAAGCTAACGATTCGTATTAATGAAGACAACGAGCTTTTTGTTCCAGATGCATTTACCCCTAATGGAGATGGAGATAATGATGTATTAAAAGTGTATGGACTCAATGTGAAATTTGCTAAATTAAAGATTTTCAATCGATGGGGTGAGAAAGTATTTGATAGTTCCAATGCCATTATTGAAGGTTGGGACGGTTATTTCTTAAATCAACTTGCTCCACCAGGTATATATACATAT
>JBIPPG010000336.1:0-3024 GCA_044368545.1 Chitinophagales bacterium
CTATCGGCTAGACAAACGGTATCAATAGTAGCTACAAGCGAAGGACTTGGATTGACCACTAACTTAAACGAAGTAGTATCGGGGCATCCCAAAGGTTTTCGATAAGCTATTAATTGAACGAAATAAGTGCCTGATTTGTCATAATTCACCGTTGGATTTTTGAGATAAGACGATTTTCCATTTCCAAAATCCCAGAGAAAGCTATCCCCTTTGGGCGACATGTTTTTCAGCAAGAATTCTCCTTTGCAAATAGAATCGATAGATGAATCAATGATAGGCAAAGACTCAAGAACTACTATTTTTTTGGAAACAGATGCGGGGCACAAGCCTCCTACTGCAGATAAAACAAGCGAAACAGTAATTGAATCATTATTAGGAACCGACTGAGGATATGTATGAAAGAGTGTATCTACATTTTTGGTTTTCATCACATTGCCATCTCCAAAATCCCACAAAATGGAGTCTATATCAAACTGATTGGTAAGTGTAAATGCAATAGTATTTCCTTTACATATTTGATTTTCATCCAATTGAAAATTGGCTCGAGGTGCAATTACGGTATCATAATTCACTATAGTATCTCGGCATCCAAATCGATTTTGAATAATTCCTACAATTTTATTCTCCCCAGGTTTGAGCGGAAATGTAGGTGATGCTATCCTATACGAAGTCGTATCATTGTTCAAATACCAAAGATTGCTGGTAACAGTACCATTCAAATCTCTAAGTACGAGCGTACTAGAAGCACCAAAACACAATGGAAATGCAGTATCCGCCGTATTGGAATAAAATAAATTCATACTAGGCATCGTAATGATATTTTTCCGCACGGTATCTCTACATTTATTCACTTTATTTTCTACAATCAAAGTAAACCATTGTGATCCCGTATTGGAAAATTTCACATCAATTTGCCTGTTTTTATCATTAGGTCTAAAGACATTATTCAAATACCAATAAAAATCATTTTTGTTCAAATTGCTATCATTGTAATAAATTTTGGCAATCTGACCCACACAAAAAGAATCGGAGGTCAACCCAATCAATTGATAGAGCGTATCATAAAAAATAGGAACTCTTTTTGACACCGAAGATGAGGAACAATTGAGACTATCGGTAATAGATAGAGACACATAAAATGAATCTCTTGCATACCGAGGCATAGAAAAATCAAAAACAGGAGATAATAGATTGGATGTATCTAAATTTATACTAAATCCGTTTCTTATTCTTGAAAGTATCCACGTAAGGGAAGTAATAGGTAGCGCCGAAGTACTCGTATTTGTCAACTTGATAGTATCATATAATCTACAATAAATACTTTTATCAAAATTAAAATTGGCGGTAGTAGAAGTAGTTTGTACTAACTTTCTAGAAGTATCGGTGCATCCATGTACATCTCTGGCTATCAAGCCCAATGTATAATTTTTCAGAGGATTGTAAAAATATCCAGAATCACCAATAGTTATTGGTCTTTTGTCTACACCAAGCCCTTCAAAAAACCAAGTATACGTATATTGACATTCATAGCCTGCATCTATTGACTGTCTTGGGTCTAGCGGATATTTATCATCTATAGATTTACATAACACATTTGGAATGGAAAAAATAGACTTAACGTGTCTTATAGAAAAAAAAGTGGTATCAAAAAAAGGACACAAACCATTGGCAGCGGTAGTTTTGAGTGTAATCATATAATCTCCTCTATTTGCATATTTATGCCCTACAAAAGAAGCAGCATTAGAAACGGAAACGCCATCTCCAAAATTCCATTCGTAGGTATTTGAAGGATTGAATTTTTCGGGGAAAAAAGTCAAAGAATCTCTATTCTTACATTCAAAAAGGTAATTAATTTTAGATAAATTATCTTGTATTTGAATAGAATCTTTGTATTCACTTACACAGTTTCCTCTATATGAAAAAAAATGCACATAAACTTTTCCTGTAGTATCCCATTGGAAAAATATAACACTATCTCCATTTGGGCAAAGTTGAAATTTGTTTTGTACTCTAAAAAAGCTATACTCTTGATTATTTGTATTATTATTTTTCAATTTCAGTGTATCGCCAGGACATAATATCTTTGATGAAATACTAAACATAGATGCATTATAAGATATTGAATCATAGATATCTACATATACAGGATTGGTTGTATCGATACATCCTTTTTTATTTTCTGCAATACAGATAACTTTATGCTTGCCTGCCGAAGCAAATGAAAAACTAGCAAAACTATCTACATTGGATACCAAAACGCCATCAACAAACCATTTAATTTTTTTTAGTTGGTGATGCTTATTGGGGATAACACGATATGAAACCGAATTAGGGCTGCACCCCGATGTTTTATTTGAAATTAAATAGGCGGCAAATGGAAATAAATCTTTTGAGACTACAGCCTTTGACTCACATCTAAATCGTTTATTGTAGAGTTCGGTTCCAACTGTTATTTTCAAATAACTTTTTCTATAAAATGAATCTTTGTCAAAATAGTTTCGGTACGAAATGTTAAATATAGATTGATTGGAAGAGGTATCCTGTATACTTTGTTTAAAATAATCACTCAACGAAACTTTCCAAATAAATGAATCTATCATCGGGTTGGAATTTTTAAATTTTAACGTACTATTCAATGGCAAACAATCCAAAGAGTCTAGCAGATTAATTGTATTATCAAAAGAAATAATAAACACATTTTTTTGAATAACACTTTTACAAGTGGTGTCTGATTTTCTGGTTACGGTCAATTTAATAGGATAAGAACCTTGTATATTAGTATTGGCTTTATATTCATAAATTCCATCATTCACTTTTTTAATTAGATATATGTTGGGATCAAATACAACGTCGTATTTATACAATGCCGTATCCAAATCTTTTATAAATAAATTATGCTCTGAGTCTGAAACACAAAAAGTGTCTTTATATACAAAGTCAGCAACTGGAGGCAAGATTTTAACGGAAAAAGAATCTTTTGATTTACATCCCAATTGATTTGTAGCAGTAAGCTTTACTGGAAAT
>JBIPPG010000061.1:0-10513 GCA_044368545.1 Chitinophagales bacterium
TAAGCTCCGTTGAGTGTAGCAGCGTTTAGGGCTTCGTTTGGCAGCATTTTTTGATAAATACAGGCCAATGATACCACAAAATTCATATTGCCACTAGGCGTGCTTCCAGGATTGAAGTCGCTGGCTAGCGCAATGGCAAGTCCCGAGTCTATCATTTTTCGGGCAGGCGCATAAGGTATTTTTATAAAAAAGGAACAAGACGGCAAAAGCGTTCCAATGGTTTTTTTATCTTTCAAATACAAGATTTCGGTTTCGGTCATTTCCTCCAAATGGTCCGCAGAAAGGGCGTTTTCATCTACCGCAAATTGCAATGCACCCTGATTTGATAATTGATTGACGTGCAATTTTGGTATCAAGCCTATTTTCTTTGCGCGTTCAAGAATTATTTTTGAATCTTCGATTGTGAAATAATTTTTCTCAATAAAAATATCGATATAGTCTGCTAATTGTTCTTTTTCAATGATTTCAAGACACGGGAAAATCACTGTTTGGATATATTCAAGATTTGATTTGAATGATTTTGGGACGGCATGAGCACCCAAAAAAGTGCTTTTTATAGGAATAGGGAAGGTTTCTTTGAGCCTTTTGATGACACGAAGCATTTTGATTTCCGCATCTATCGATAATCCATAGCCACTTTTAACTTCAATAGCACCTGTACCCATTTTTATCAATTTTTTGAGCCTTTCAGATGCCGATTTATAGAGTTCTTCTTCGGATTTTAGCGCCAATTTTGCGGCACTATTTACGATGCCACCGCCTGCGGCAGCTATTTCTTCATAGGTTTTGCCTTGTATTTTCATTTCAAATTCAGCTTCTCTAGGTTCCGCAAAAACGATATGTGTATGACTATCGCAGTAGCACGGAAAAATATCAGCGTGCTGCAAATCTATTGTTTCACCAGAGTTAGGATTGAAATTGTCCATACGTCCAATATCGGTAATTATCCCATTTTCTACGGTAATATATCCATTGTCAAGCGAAGGAAAATGGTTCATTTCACTTCCTGCTAGTTTTTTGATTCCAACATTATGGAGTCCATATATTTTTTTACTATTTATAAAATGCTTTAACATATCATTTGTTTTTTGAAAAAACCCAAAGCGGTTTGTTCTTATCTGTAATTTTTGTAGATTCTGACTGCGCAATTCCAAGTATAGCTATTACTTTTTTATTGCCATCTTCTAGTACAAAGGTATTGTTTTTTTCATTTTCGGATAGTTTTTTATCCTTCAAAATATCCAAAACTCGTTTTATTTTTCCATTCATACCCATTGGGGCTATAAAATCGTCTTTATTTATGTTTCTAACAATGATGGGCAAGGTAATTTGAGCTTCGTCAAGATAAATTTTTCCTTGTTCAAAAGAAGAAACTGTCTTTTTTGAAAGGTGAAAGTCTATCAGCGTTTGTTCTTCCCATCCTTCTATTTTTTGTTCAAAATGAATAATTTCATTTTTCGCTTGTTCTATCCATCCATTTTTGATATAAAATAATGAATCTCCTATTAGAATTTCTTTATTTTCAGTGCTAATAAGACATTGCTCTATATCGGCAATTTGTGAAGCGTTTGGGCCATATTCTTCTAATAATCGATATAAAATCAATGAGATATAGGATTTATTTATCCATTTTTTTAAATTTACTTTTTTGTTTTTAGTCCATTTTTGTATTTCTTCATCAATTATTTCTGAAACAAAATCTTCTACCTGATGAGCAAATTGACTTAGCTTACCAAAGGCATTTCGGTAGTTGGGATTTATCTTTTCAAATTGGGGAAGGATTTGATTTCTAATTTTATTGCGCGTATAAATAGATTCAAAATTGGATAAATCTTGTCGAAATTCTATTTGAAAATCCTTAGCATATTGTTCTATTTCTTTTTTACTTATCCTCAACAAGGGTCTGAAAATAGATCCATTTTCTTGGGGAATGCCTTGTAAGCCTTTCCATCCTGTGCCTTTGATGATTTTGAATAATTGTGTTTCAATTACATCGTCTGCATGATGAGCGGTTAAGAGAATATCATATTTCAGTACCTTTTTCATTTCCTCAAAATAAGCATAACGAAGATTTCGAGCTTCTACCTCTATAGAGTTTTTGTTTTTTAATGCGCTATTTTTTGTATCAAATTGGACTGAATAAAAAGGTATTTGATGAAGTTCACATTCGGATTGTACAAACTGTTCATCGGCGATAGCATCTGCTCCTCGAAGCATAAAATTGCAATGCAAAACTACAAATTGAAAGCCTTGACGAACCAAAAGATGAAACAGCACCATACTGTCAATGCCACCACTACATGCGAGTGCATATTTTTTGTGAATATCTAAATTTTGTGCTACGATATGGGAAAAATTGGAATCAATGTTCATAAAAACTACATAGCCAGTATGATTTTACCTAAACTGTCAATATATTTTTGTGTAGGAATATCAGAGATTTTTGATTTATTAGGTTCAATTCGCCATTTTCTAACAACGCCATTTCTTCGTGTTTCTATATAGAGCGCATCATCTTTTGCACAATTGGGACATCCAATATTGAGGGATGAATTATTTTGTATAAATGAGGTAAGATTGTTTTCGAGCCAACGAACTCTCGTTAAATTAGTGAGTGGGAGCGAGCCAGTATTGAAATAATTTTCTTCCGATAAATAGGTTACATTGTCTAAGTATAAATTATTATTTTCATATTTGATAAGCTTAGTACAATCTTTTTGACAAGAAAAATTATACTTTCCAAAAATGAAATAATCGGGCTGAAATAGCTCTTGAGTACCACAAGAAGCAAGAAACAAAAAAGAAAAAATTACAAATAGCTTTTGCATAGGTCATAGATTTATTATACAAAAATAATGTTTTTTTTTAGTTTAGGCATTAAAAAAGGAAATACAATTTGTATTTCCTTTTTTAAAAAGTGATATATGAATTATCTTATTTCTGAACAGGTGCAGCATTTTGAGCTGGTGCAGCTGGAGTAGGCATTGTAGCTGGAGCTACTGGTGCTGCGGTAGGCAATCCTGATGTTGGCATACCATTTTCTTTTAATGCTTTTTCCGCGTCTGACATTTCTACTTCTTTTTCTACTAATTTTCCTTCAGGCAATACCATTACAGATCCTAAACAAAGCACTAATAATGCTATAGCAAAATACCACGTAAATTTTTCAACTACATCGGTAGAACGACCTGCGCCTAATATTTGATTGCTCACGCCACCAAAAGCAGCACTTACTCCTCCACCTTTTGGATTCTGTATCAATACTATAAATGATAATAGAACACAAACGATTATAATTACAATTCCTAATGCAACAAACATAATAATATTTTTTATTTTAATTTTTCAATTTCGGATGCAAAATAAACACTTTTTTCGGGAAACTTCAAAATTAATTTATCATACATGTTAATTCCTTTTTCTTTATGTCCTTGTTTAACATATAATTTAGCCAAAGTTTCGGATACAATTTCATTAAAATCAATGGTTTCTATAGATTTTGGCTTGTAAGTTTCCTCTGGATTTATTTTTGTTTTTTTAGTTTCAATTTGTTCTTGAATATAGTTTTTGATGGGTTCGTTAAATTCGCCTTCATCCAAAATATATCTAGTGCTTTCAAATTCAAAATCATTTTGTGCTTCTTTTTCAATTGGATTTGTGTTCAGTGAAATAGTTGCTGTCTTATCTGCTTGATTATCTTCTAATTCTTCTTCTTCAGATGAAGTTGCTGTTGGATTATTTAATTTATCTAGCCAAGAAAGAAAAGGCAATTTATCTGAATTGTTTTCTTCAATATCGCTATGAATAAGAGTGGTTTCTTCCATTTTATTAGGAGAATTTATTTCTGTATCAATGTCTGATGTTATTTCTGATATTTTTGGAGCCTTAGTTTCCTCAGATGAATTGTTTGTGATTGTATCTTTAGTCGATAAATTGTTAGTTTCCTCAGATGAATTATTTGTGCTTGTATCTGTAGCCGATAAATTGTTTTGCACTTCTATATTATCTATCGAAATAGGTTGTATTTTGGTATCTGTTTTTAGATCAATTTCAGATGCTATTTCCGTTTTAGGTTGCACCGTGTTCTCTGTACTATTTATAAAGGCTTCAGAATCTGTTGTTAGCGTGTTTTCTTCTGCTTTTTCAATTGCTTCAGGCGCTTCTTCTATTATATGGATTTCTTCCTGTTCCTTTTCTTCGTTCAATCTTGAATACGCCTCAAAATCATTCATTTCTTTAAGTGATATACCCGTAATATCCGTGATTTTTTGTGCATCAAAGTTCAAATCTCTCATTTTGATTGCGGTCAATATTTTAGCTCTATGACGTTCGTCATCAAACAAGGTGTTTGAATCTGTTTCGTTTCCTACTTCCACTTCCGTGTCTAGGGGCTCTTCTTTAGATTCAATGGTTTCAGGCTCAATTTCTATCGTTTTTGGAGCTGAAATTACCCCAAATTCAATAGTCTCAGGAGTATCTACAGTTATTTTATTAGCTTCTAATGACAAAGCTTCTTCAAACTCCAAAATGAGTGGTTCTTCTTCGTTATCCATTTCCATTTGCGAATTTTGAGGTGCTTCAAATTCTATTTGACCCTCTAATGCCAATTCATTATCGGCAATTATTTCATTTACAATTTCAGGCGTCGTATTTATGGAATCCTCAAATTCAATATCTATGGAAGTATGCTTGTTTTTTTCTTCTTCCACGTTGGCATTTTCTTCAAAGCTAAATTCAATTTCATCATTTGAAAGCGATTGAATTGATTTGTTTTCTTCAATTTCTATAGACGGAATGGATTCGATTTTTGAAATGCTCGCATTAGTTGTAGAAACAGGAACGGCATCAAAATTGGCAGGATATACAAACGGTTTTGGTTCTCTTGGAATTAAATTATAAAGGGGGGTATCTAATTGTGAAAATTCAATTTTGAAATCCAAAGTTTCTGAATTTGAACTTATTATTTCTTTTGAAAAATTAAGATTTTTCGATAAGATTTTATTTTGAATAAAATTCTCTTTTTCTAAGTCAAAAAAAAAGACGCATTCTCTAAATTTGCTTGCAAAACTTTTCGGTCATAAGACGTTAGAGCTAAATGGTGCAAAAATCCTTTGTCTACATTCTCATGATTTTGAATCAATAACGCCATCTTTGGGGCATTGTAAAAAGGATATTTTGAAATCATTGATTTCAATTCTTCTTCAGAAGAACTAAGATATTTTTTTAACGAACTAGGCACCTTCACATTCTCTACCATGTTGAAAATATTTTATTAAATACTTGATTTGATATGTTTTTACTTATACTTGTAATAAGTCTATCCTCTTGACCCGAAATATCATTTGAATAGACCTCAAAATTAGTGAAATTTTCGTTCCAAGCAAGTTTTTTTTCTGTTTTGGTGTCTGTAAACTCAATTTGAACCGAAATTGAAAGTTTGTAAGAATTGGCAAATTCCCCATTGGTAGATGCCTGAGGTGTAATGGTATAGCTATTGATAAATCCTTTAATTTGATAGTCGCCTTCTTTGTCCAAAATCTTTAATCCAGCATCGCTTATCATCTTCTGTTTCAATTCGTTATTAAAAATTCTATCCAACGAACTCCACGAGTTTGGTGCTTTATTTGTGATGTATTCTATGGATATAGATTTGACATCGGGGGGTACGCTTGCACCCGAAAAACTATAAATTCCACATGAAATTTGCAGTGTGATAAATAGCAATAAAAGGCTTATTTTTTTTAGCATTTTTAACATTTTTGAGACTTATTTTTCCAAGTCGTAATCAATAATTTTTCGATACAAAGTACGTTCGCTAATTCCTAATTCTTGCGCAGCATATTTTCGCTTTCCTTTGTTCCTTTCAAGTGCCAAAACTATTAATTTTTTTTCCATTTCGGCCAAATTTAGATTTTCGGGGTCAATAGTCGAGTATTTTTCTTTGAAATTTCGTTGTGGATGATCTATTTCTATCACCGTATTTTTGGAAGGATAGCTTACGATTGCAGGCGGTTGGCTATAGCCGGTTTGAGCTTCTATGGCTTTCAATTTTGCATCCATTTCATCGGGGTATGGCATGAAATCGCTTCGTTGTTCCATGGTTTTTTTGGTTAATTCCAAAAAAGCACGTTTGATGTCATTGATATCTTGTTTGATTTCGAGGAGCATTTTTAATGTAATTTCATTTCCCAAAGACGAATCAAATGAATTGTTTCCTTGCATTAGGTTCATTGATTTTTGAAAATTGGGCATAAAACGATACAAATCCTGAGGATAAATCATATTGCCTTCTACCAATAAATTTACTTGCTCTGCTATATTTTTCAATTGTCTAATATTGCCCGGCCAACGATAACTTATCAGTACCTCCTTGGCTTCATCAGTCAGTCGGATGGGTGGCATTTTGTTCTTTTCACAAAAATCTGCCGAAAATTTTCTAAACAAAAGTACGATGTCATCTCCACGTTCTCGCAAAGGTGGCACTTCAATTGGCACCGTATTGAGCCTGTAATACAAATCTTCTCTAAATTTTCCTTTTTGAACTTGATCCAATAAATTTACATTGGTAGCGGCTATCACTCGCACATCTACTTTTTGAATAGTACTGCTTCCTACTTTGATAAATTCACCATTTTGGAGCAATCGCAACAGTCGAGCCTGAGTACCCAGAGGCATTTCGCCTATTTCATCCAAAAAAATAGTACCTTTATCTACGGTTTCAAAATAGCCTTTTCGCTTGTCTGTAGCTCCTGTAAAGCTCCCTTTTTCATGTCCAAAAAGTTCGGAATCTATTGTCCCTTCGGGAATGGCGCCACAATTAATAGCTATAAATGGTTGGCTTCTTCGTTTGCTAATTTGATGAATAATTTTGGAGAAAACATCCTTTCCTGTACCGCTTTCGCCCGTAATCATTACCGTCAAATCCGTTGCGGCTACTTTTTCGGCAGTAGTAAGTGCATAATTCAAGGCAGGTGAATTGCCAATAATATCAAATCTATTTTTTAAGTCTTGTAGTTCCATTATTTTCGTTCACTTTCAATTGTTTTTGATAAATTATTCAAAACATATTCCCACGCTTTTTCAAAATATTCAACAATAGGAATATATTTTGGGTCGTTTGGCCATTTAGAATGAGTCAACTTTAATTTTGTTTGATTATTTTCAAGTGCTTCCAATTCAATCATAACTTCCGAATTAGGGCCTTCTTTTCTTATTTCTTCAAAATTGGGAGGAGTATTCCATGAAAATCGAATTTTTTCAAAAGGTGAAAGTTCTAGAAATTTACATCCTTCACTTCCTCTGAACCCTTCAGGTGCATCAAGCAAAAAATATATTTCAAAAGCTCCACCTACTTTTGCTTCAATTTTATTTTCCAATCCAAAGAAGGATTTAAGTTGAGTGGAATCGGTCCATTTTCCCCATAATACCTGTTTGGATACAGGATATGTTTTTTCAAAAAAAATCTTGTAAGGAGCGTTCATATTATTTGTTTGTAGTCAATAATAATTCATCATCTTCTATCTTTCGAATCACCTCCCCAAAAAGCGTATTGCTATTGCAGTCTACTATTTCTACTTCGATATAATCGCCCAAATTTAAAGTGCCTTTTGGTACAATTACTTTTTTATTGGCGTCATTGCGGCCTAGAAGTTGTTCTTTTGATTTTTTTGCAGTCCATTCTATCAATACAATTTGTCTTTTACCTATTTGCTCTTGATTTCTTTCGAGCGAATGTTTGTTTTGCAAATCTACAATTTCTTGCAATCTTCTTTTTTTCTCCTCTTCGGTTACATCATCTACAAATCGTTTGGCGGCGGGTGTTCCCGGTCTTTCGCTATAATAATACATAAAACTGGTATCGTAGCGAACATGCTCCATCATAGTGAGTGTTTCTTGATGTTCCTCTATGGTTTCGCCACAGAATCCTGCTATTACATCTGACGAAATGGCACAATGGGGAAGTATTCGCTTAATAGCCGCTATTCTATCCAAATACCAAGGTCTATCATACGTTCTATTCATACGTTCGAGGCAAGAAGAACTTCCACTCTGAACGGGTAGATGAATACATTTGCAAATATTGGGATATTTAGCCATAACTTCTAGCACATCGTCGGACATATCTTTGGGATGCGAAGTAGAAAATCGAACTCTCAAAATTGGTGATACTTGAGCCACCATTTCAAGCAATCTCGAAAAATTCACAACATTATCGGCGTATTTATTTTCTATTAATTTCAATCCTTTTAGCGTAGGATCGGCACTCCAGCGGTAGCTATCTACATTCTGTCCTAGCAAGGTTACTTCTTTATAGCCTTTGGACATCAAGTCCTTGATTTCGGCGATAATGGTATCGGCACTTCGGCTTCGTTCGCGCCCACGAGTGTATGGCACTACACAAAAAGAACACATATTGTCGCAGCCACGCATAATGCTCACAAAAGCGGTTACGCCATTGCTACTAATACGAACGGGCGTAATATCGGCATAGGTTTCATCTCTTGAAAGTAGCACATTTACAGATTTTTGACCACCCGAAACTTCCGTGATCATATTGGGCAATTCTCTATATACATCGGGGCCTGCTACCAAATCCACGAGTCGCTCTTCTTCCAGCAATTTATGTTTCAAACGCTCTGCCATACAGCCAAGAATCCCTATCATCAAATGCTTTTTTTCTTTTTTGAGTCTATTGAATTGTTTGATACGATTTCGCACCGTTTGTTCCGCTTTGTCGCGTATCGAACAGGTATTGAGAAATATGACATCGGCTTTGTAATAGTCATCTATAGCTTCATAGCCATTATTGTTCATGACACTCGCCACTACTTCGCTATCGCTGATATTCATTTGGCATCCATAGCTTTCTATGTAGTATAATTTTCCATTTTTTAGGTTCAAATTATCTATCATTTCCACTTTTTCTACTTCTTTTTGCATCGTTTCGGCACTTGAAACATCACTCATGTTCTACATTTTTTTGATGTTGCAAAGTTACAAAATATTAATTGAAAAAATATTGAAAATATGACATAATGGCATATTTTAGTTTTTTTAACCCAATTTTTTATTATTTATCATTTTCATTTATTTACGGTTTTTTGATATTTCAAAAATTTAATTATTTCCAAAATTAATAAAACAAAGCTTGCACCCAATATTGAAATTAAAAAATGGTTGAAGCCCGGATTTTTAAATTGAAAAATTGTCTGTAAAATGGGGATACTATTTACGCATATTAACATAATTATAGCAATAGAAATTATAATAGTTCTAGGCCAATTTTTTTCATAAATTACTTGAAAAAAATTTCTAGTTTTGGAAAGATTTGTAATAATTAAAAATAGATTTCCCATAATTAGAGTAGCAAAAGTAATCGCTCGCACTTCATTATTTATATGTACTTCTCTTATAGATAAATAATATACCAATAGTATGATTATCAAAAGTAATAGTCCTTGAAAAGTACTTTCTAATATTTTCTTTTTACCAAAAAATTTCTCACGAGGATTTCTTGGTTTTCGATTCATAATAAAGGCTTCTTCTTGTTCTTGTTCAAATGCAATAGCACAAATTGGGTCAATGATTAATTCAAGGAAAACAATATGTAAGGGCATAAGTAAAATAGGTAAAGTGGGGATAAAAACAGGTAATAGGGTTAATCCAATGATAGGAATATGAATGGCAAGTATATACGACATAGCTTTTTGTAGATTGTCAAAGATTTTTCGTCCCAATCGAATAGCTGACACAATCGACGAAAAATTATCATCTAATAAAACGATAGATGCAGCTTCTCTCGCCACATCGGTTCCTTTATTGCCCATAGCTATCCCAATATTGGCTGCTTTGAGTGCAGGTGCATCATTTACGCCATCTCCAGTCATGGCTACAATTTCGTTATTGGCTTGAAAGGCTTGGACTATTCTTAGTTTCTGTTCGGGGATAATACGAGCAAAAATATTTATTTTAGAAATAGTTTTAGCTAGTTCTTTCTCGGTCAATTGATTTAACTCGCTTCCTGTCATAATATCTTCATTAAGATTAAGACCAATCTGTTTGGCTATACTTCTTGCGGTAGTAGGAAAATCGCCAGTAATCATAACTACTTTTACGCCCGCTTCTTGGCATTCTTTGATAGCTTGCGGAACTTCGGGGCGGATAGGGTCTTCCAATCCTATTATTCCTGAAAATTTAAAAATGAAATCTGACTGTGAATCTGGTAAAGTAGCGCGAACTTCCTCTGAGTAAGCCACCGCAAGGACCCTTAATCCTTTTTCGGCAAAAGATCTAACTATTTCTATATGTTTTTCTAGCTCAATACCTTTGAATTTACATAAATTAAAAATGGTTTCGGGAGCACCTTTACTCGCTATAATCGTTTTATTTGTTTTATTATTTTTCAAGACACGGGTCATGCACATAAAAGATTTTTGAAATGGATATTCCTTTATCAACGTATAATCATCAGTGTTTTTTTTCTTTATTAATTGATTTGTAATTGCAAAGGCAA
>JBIPPG010000337.1:0-2990 GCA_044368545.1 Chitinophagales bacterium
GTCTTTTGAATGTAAATATTCCCGCTTTGCCATTGGATGAAATCAAAGGTTTTAAATATGCCCGTCAAGCGGAAGCTAAATGGGAAGAGGAATTTGAAGAGCGTGTAGACCCTAGAGGTAAACAATATTTTTGGCTTACAGGCAAATTCAAAAATTACGACGAAGGAGATACTACCGACGAATGGGCATTGGAAAATGGCTATGTATCGATTGTTCCTGTTAAATTTGATTTGACCGACCACGAAAATATTCAATATTTGAATCAAAATTGGGAACTATAATTTTTATAAACACAACAATATGAAATGAACTAAAAATAATTGAGCTTAATTATACAAAATAGCGATAATTATTTTTTTGTGAATCGCATGTGACCTTTAAAAAATAAATTACATACACATGAAAAAGATTTTATTAATAGCATTCAGAGAGTTTTTCTTAAAAATTAGAAATAAATTATTTCTTGTCACTACACTATTATTACCAATAGGAATTGCTGTATTTTATGGTGCTATTTTCTTTTTTGGCACCAACGATAATGAATTCAACAAAATAGGTGTGGTAGATACTAGTCAGCAATTTTATCATTTCCTCAAAAATGACAAGAACTTTGAATTTAAAAAATTAACCGCAAACCCAATTCAAGCAGATGAAGCATTTTATACCAAGAATGATATCAATGCGCTTTTGATTTTCCCTGACAGTATTTCGGCTACCAATAAAGACCAGATAAGATTGATTTATAAAACAAAACTAGGTATGATAAGTAAATCAGAATTGATGGATAAGATTCAAACGATATTTGAAATCAAACGATTTGAACAAAAAAATATAGATGCCAGCCAAATAGAATCGGTAAAACAAGAAGTGGCATTTGACATAAAAAGCTGGGACGGAAAAGGCGAAAATTTAACGAAAGAAACGCTAAGCTACGGAATTGGATTTGGGCTTGGGATTCTAATGTATGTAATTTTAACGATATATGGAAGCCAAGTAATGCGAGGGGTTATGGAAGAAAAAACCAATCGTATTGCAGAGATTATCATCAGCAGCGTCAAACCATTTGAGCTTATGATGGGAAAAATAGTAGGAATTGGTTTGGTTTGTTTGCTCCAATTTTCTATTTGGGGAATATTGATAATGATTCTCAATATAGGTGTAGCGTATTTCCTTAGTAATGATGCAATACAACAATCGGTAAGTTCATCGCCTATGGCAGGAAATACCGAAATGGTTCTTCAGGTAACACAAAACATAAAAGAACTCAACCTACTTCCAATTATTGGAGGATTTTTGTTTTATTTCTTAGGCGGGTATTTTCTTTATTCATCTATGTTTGCCAGCGTAGGAAGTGCGGTAAACGAAGACCCACAAGATGTTCAAAGCTTGATGATGCCTATTATGATGCCTATTTTCTTCTCTTTTATTTTATTGACAAAAGCGATCAACAACCCCAATAGTACCGAAGCCATAATAGGTAGTATGGTTCCTTTTACATCGCCCGTAGTGATGATGAGCCGTATTGTATTTGGAATACCAGATGGTGTTCCCGTATGGCAATTGGTATTGAGTATGCTAATTTTAATAGCTACTACATTTTTCTTTGTTTGGATGGCATCGCGTATCTACAGAGTTGGAATCCTAATGTATGGAAAGAAAACTAATTGGAAAGAAATGATTCAATGGATTTTTAAGAAACAATAGCTTTGGGCAATTGAAAGCCATCTATACGCCATTTGGTTTTGTTATCTTTTTTGTATTGAAATGCAATTCTATCTTTAAAAATATGGCTTGCGGCACTGTTTTCTATCTTTCCTATCAAATCAAATGATACATAAGAAACCGCAGTTTCTTCATCCTCAAACACTTCTATATCCTCTACCGCTACATTTTCTACTTCAAAAGATTCGTAGGCATCTCTAAACAATGTGTATGTTTGATTTTTCTCAAATTCGGGTGTGACAAAATTTATATATTCATCACTGCTCAAATCAAAGAAATTTTCAACAAAGAATTGGGTGAATTCCGAAATAAATGCATGATGATTGGGGTGATAATCCTCGTAAGTATAATGACTCATCATACCTTTGATTCCTACATCTACCATTTTCATATTTATAAATTCTTCTGAAATAAATTTATACAAAATACGACTGTCTACATCGAACATGGTACTAATAATCAATTGATTTTTCATGAAAAGTTCACGTGCATTTTCCAGTTCTATTTCTATTTCCTCATCCGTCAAATCCGCTTCGTTTGGAAATACATGAAATTTTATTTTTTCATGGATGGTGATTTCAACTTTGTTTTTTAGTTTTTCTTCAAACTCTAATATTCCATCCAAAAACATACTTTCTATCTCGGGCGGCAAGCCATCAAAAGTCCCCTTAGAGACAATTTTGCCCCCATTCATTTCTATTTTAAGTTTTTTAATTTGATTTTCTAGCTTTAGTTTTTCATCTTCCGATAAATTTTCATCGTCTAAAAAATCATCGTCTTCTGGATTCATTAATTTCTATATTTTTGAATTAAAATAATCTAGCACTAAGCAAGTTTACCAAATGACTGCTGGTCGTTTGGCTCAAATCCAAAATAAATTGTGGATAAAAACCGATGGCTAGTACCAAAAAGGCAATAATTAATAAAGCTATGAAATCAATCCCTGATACATCTTGAAAATCTTCTGTTTTTGCAGTTGTAGTTCTGAAAAATGTCAATTGATAGATTCTCAACATATAGGCAGCGCCTATAATAATTGTAAGTCCTGCTAAAGCTCCTACAAATGGATTAAAAATAAATACCGACATCAATAAAAGCATTTCCCCTGGAAAACCATTTGTAAGTGGCACACTAATTGTTCCCAAAATAATAATTAAAGAAAGTATTGCAAATTTTGGAGCTTTTGAAGCGATACCTCCCAATTTTTGGATATTCAATGTTCCCGTTTGATTTTTGATAATATCTATTACATAAAATAAACCTAAAAT
>JBIPPG010000062.1:0-10453 GCA_044368545.1 Chitinophagales bacterium
TGAAAGTTATGTCTTGGGAGCCAATATCGATGCACGTTATCATTTTTCAAAACAATGGATGGGTTATTTTTCAATTAATTATAATTATGGGGTACAAAAAGACACACAGATTTATCTGGACGATATACCGCCTATTTATGGAAACATAGGCATCAAAGGGCATCAAGGTAAATTTTTAACACATTTTTGGGTTAATTACAACGGTGCAAAACCTATTAGCTTCTACAATCCAAGCAATGAAATGATAAAAAGCTTTGCAGCCATTGAGAATAATAGAATTGTGGGTACTCCCGAGTTTTTTATTCTCAATATGTCTTGTGGATATCAATTCAATAAGCATATCCAAGCCAATCTTGCATTGAACAATGTATTTGATGCACATTATAGGAAATATATGAGTGGAATCAGTGGTTTGGGACGAAATTTACAAGTTTCGATGTCGTTTAAATTGTAATACCAATCTTACTTAAACTATTTTGTATGTTTAGAGTTGTATATGCCGTTATAACAAGCAAATAGTTCAATCTAGAAAAAAGAAGATTGGACTAAATTGATTGTATAGACGGTATAATGATTTTTGAAGCCAATACATTCCAGTCAAAGGCTTTTTTAGCAATTTTGACATTTTCCGAAAATTCAATTTCTTTGTCTTCTTCATAAAACCGTCGTATCCCTTTTGCGATAGATTCCATATCGGGATTAACCAAAAAACCAACTTCTCCGTCTTTGACAAAATCTTCCAATCCACCTACATTTGTAGCTATCATAGGCGTATTGAAATGATAGGCTATTTGAGTAATTCCGCTTTGCGTAGCATTTTTGTAGGGCAAAATCACAGCATCGGCAGCGGAGAAATAATATTTAATTTCATCATCGGCTATAAATTGATTTTTCCATAAAATTTGACTTGAAACACCTAATTTTTCTGCTAATTCAAAATACGGTTTTGAATCAATATAAAATTCGCCTGCTACAATTAGCTTTACATCAGGATTAGATTTCATTGATTCAATTAATAAGTCCAATCCCTTGTATTCCCTAATAAATCCAAAAAATAAGATTACTTTTTCCTCCAAATTAAGATGAAAATGATTTCTGGCTATTTTTTTATCTACCTTCTCGCCATAGATATCATAGATAGGATGCGGACTAAAAACTACGGATTTGGTCGTTTGCTGCTCCAATTGAGATTTCACTTTTTGGGAGATAGCCACAAATTTATCTACTGCACTATAAAAATATTTTGAAAAAACTTTATCTGTAAATTTTGCTTCGTGCGGGATAGCATTATCTATAAGGGCATGAATCTTGGTATGTCCATTTTTTTTAGCAATATGAGCAATGGTTCCAAAACACGGCCCCATAAAAGGCGTCCAAAAACGAAACAACAATAAATCGGGACGCATGTTTTTGAGTTCATACCCAATTTTAATCCAATTGAAAGGATTGACAGAATTGACTTTTCTATACGTGGGTACTTCATCTTTTCGAGGTGTATCGGCATACTGCGAAGTACCTGGAAATAAAAAATCGGGATATTGTAGCGTGAAATTATAAATAATAATTTCATGTCCCATTTGCTTCAATTCCAAGGCCAAACGCTCATTGAAAGACGAAATACCTCCACCTCTATAAGGATTTGCTGTACCTACTAATACTATTTTCAAAAGGATATGAATTTTAAACTCCAACAAAAATACAGTTTTAATATTTTTTAATTACAGAAATTTTGTGAAAGACGTACTTTTGTAGCTGAATTAAACAAAAAAAGATGAAAAAAATTGCAATTGGTTTAGGGAGTGTTTTAATAGTGTTTTTGCTTATAGCAATTATAGTGCCTTTTTTCTTCAAAGACAAACTTATAGAGGCCGCAAATAATGAAATTAGCAAAAATATCAATGCAAAAGTTTCGATAGGCGACTTAGATGTTTCTATTCTCAAAAACATAAAAAATTTCCCGAATATTGCATTGACTGTAAATGAGTTGTCTATTATAGGGAAAGATGATTTTCAACAAGACACCTTAGTAAACTTAGAAACTGCAAATGTATCATTAGACATTATGTCTGTAATTAATGGAAGTGCAATGAAAATCAATGCCATCACATTAGAAAATGGCTCTATACACGCTATCGTTTTGGGAGATGGACGAGCCAACTGGAATATTACAAAGCCTAGTACCGAGAAAGAAGAGCCTTCAAAATTTGAGATGAGCTTAAAAAAATTGGACTTAAAGCTAATAAATATAAAATATACCGATTTACAATCCAATAAAAATCTTGAAATACAGAATTTGAACCACTCAGGCAAAGGTGATTTTACAGAAAATTTGGTAGACTATATTTCTGAGACAGATATCCAAAAACTTAATTTTGTATCGGGAGGAGTGCCTTTTTTGAAAAATGCTCATTTGGCATATTCAGGAAATATAAATATTGACCAAGCTCAAAAAAAATATGGATTTAAAGAAAATGCGATACAGCTCAATGCCTTGAAAATAGCATTAGACGGATCGGTTCAAATGCTTGCAAATGATGCCATACAAAGTGATGTAACATTCAAAACCGATAACACACAATTCAAAGATGTTCTTTCCTTGATTCCAGCTATTTATGCAAAAGATTTTGACAAAATGGAAGCGAATGGGAAATTTAATCTGGATGGAAAAATTAATGGTATGTACCAAGGAGATATTTATCCCAAAATGGATATAAAATTCAATATTATTAACGGAAATTTTCAATATCCATCGCTTCCAAAGAAAGTATCTAATATCAATATTACATCTAATATTACCAGTCCTGGAGGCTCAATGGATATGATAGTTTTAGATATTTCAAAATTTGGAATGCAGCTGGGAAATGACCCTTTTAGCGGAAGCCTAAAAGTAGCCAATATGAAATCAAATCCTTATGTAAAACTCATAGCCGTTGGGAAAATGAACCTTGAAGATGTCAAAAGCTTCTATCCAATGGAGGAGGTCAAAATACTTTCGGGCTTGATGAATATAAATTTGAACCTTGAAGCGAGAAAATCAGACATAGATGCCAAACGATATGAAGCCATTAAAGCGAGTGGAACTGTAGATATAAAAGGATTGAACTATGCCTCTACAACAGTAGAAAAACCTGTCAAAGTCAATACGTTAGACTTGATTTTTTCGCCACAATTTGTGGATATGACTAGTTGTGTAGGTCAAATAGGCAAGACCGATTTTGATATGAAAGGGAAATTAGAAAATTTTATCGCTTATTATTTGTCCAAAGAAGCTGTGATGAAAGGCAATCTAACCTTTTTGTCGCACTATGTAGATGCCAATGAATTTTTGCCAAAAGAAGAGACGAAAAAAAGCAGCACAGACTACGTTTATGTTCCTAAAAATATCAATTTTACAGGAACGATGAATATCAAGTCTATGGATTATGGAAAAATGAATATCCAGAACTTGATTGGAGGGATGAAAATAGAAAATGAAACCGTACAAATCCAAAATGTCAATGCCGATTTATTGGGCGGAAAAGCTATCCTAAATGGAAGCTACAGCACGGTGAATAGCAGCAAACCTGTGAGCTTGCTCAACTACAATATTCAATCCTTTGATATGAAAAAAGTTTTTGAAAATGTAGAATCTGCAAAAAAGCTTGCGCCAATTATGCAATTTATGACAGGAAGCCTATCGTCCAAATCTAATATTACCACATCCTTATTGCCCGATATGAGTCCTGATTTAATGACTACAAGTGGCGATTTTTCAGCATCCATTCCTTTAGCTAAAGTTGTAGGATTACCTGCATTAGACAAAATTGCAGAATTGACAAAGTTGAGCCAGTTAAAAAACCTTGAAGTCAATAATATCAATGCCAATTTATCTATAGACAAAGGTAAAATATTGCTTCAACCCGTAAATTTCAATGCAAACAATATGAAAATGGGCTTGCAAGGAGCTCAAGGATTGGACAAATCTTTGGATTATAAAATGTCCATCGATGTGCCTTTTTCTCAATTAGGACCCGCCAATTCGGTAGTAGATGGCTTGCTAGGCAAAGTAAATCTTCCATTTTTGGGACAAATTAAGCCCGAAAAAGTTCGATTGAACTTGAATATCAAAGGATTTTTTGACAAACCACTAATATCGCTTGGCACACCCGAAATGCTAAAAGGTGACGGTTCTACGACTACCTCTCCTACAAATGCAGCAATAGATATGGCAAAACAAAAAGGCGAAGAGCTAAAAAATACCGCTCTCAAAGCAGCCGATAGTGCCAAAAAGCAAATCCAAAAAGAAGTAGAGAAAAAAGTAGACGAAACCAAAAAACAAGTAGAACAAGAAGTAGAAAAGAAAAAGAATGAGTTGATGGATGGTTTGCGAAAAAAACTGCCTTGGTAAATGACTATAAAAGTTGCACGTAGAAAATTGCCAAAAAATGGCGATACCTCAATTGTATTTATAGGTGAAAAAGAAATTTGTATCATCAATCAAAATGAACAATTCTTTGCTATAGACAACCTTTGTCCGCACAAAAGTGCAAGCCTAGGATTAGGTAAAATCTGCGATGATGAAATCCTTTGCCCACTTCACGAATATCGTTTTAATTTCAAAACAGGAGCCTGCAACATTCAGGCGTATGGCACACAAACGTATGAAGTGGAAATAATGGATTGATTTTTCATAAAATCTGATTAACTTTGTACAATGAAAATAAAAATGATAATTTTCCTTATCTTAACAACAAAAGAAATCAATTCTCAAACTAAAGTTTACACTAAATTTCAGATAGGTGCTCAAATTTTTAATGAATCTATTTTAAGTAATAATGGAATTTTTGCAGATTTTAATGGAGGGATTTTTGACGATTATAAACAATATTTAGCTGTAAATAATCCTATTATTTTAGACCAAGGTCCGAGGAGTTATTTAGGATTTAATCAAAATAGAATTCTGGGAAATATTAATGGAGGTTTTAATTTTAATTATTACAATTCGCTTGTATTATATATGCAATTTTCGTACAGATATAACATGTATGAATTTTCTGAAAAAAATTCTGGAATAGGTAAAAATACAGATTTTGGGGATTTGAATTTTAACCTTGTATATTATCGAAATTTAAAGCTGTCAAAAATTCTATCTTTAAAATTAGGGTTGGGTGCAGGTTTGGTATTTAGTGATGTAAGTGACTTAAATGATATATATGGCTATACAAGATTTTCAAACAGTGTATACAACAATGAAAATGCATACTTTTTTGAAGATAATAAAAGAGTCGTCACTACCAAAAATTTATTTAGAAATAGTGTAGATATAAATCTTACACCAAGATTTGAATTAGATTTCACAAAAGAACGAAAAAGTTATTTTTCAATAATAGGAGGTATGAATATTATGCCTTTTGATTATTTAAGTGTAGAAACAAAAATGTATGATTTATCTACAGGACAAGTTACAAATTCATTAAAAACAAAATTTAAAAATATAACTTTTTTTATAGGATTGGGCTACACATTCGGTTGGAAAAAGCGAGAAGTAATAACAGAAAATCAGTATTTTACCGAGTAAAAAATAATTCACAGATTAATAACATCATAATAAATAATATTATTTTTTCATAAAAAATCATTATTTTTGGGACGAATTAACCAAAAAAATAAAGTATGAAAAAATGTAGTTTGCTCTTTAGTTTATTTTTCATTTGTTTTATAGCAAATGCACAAAGTCCAATAGGTACTTGGAAAACGATAGATGACGAAACCAAGCAAGCCAAATCCTATGTTCAGATTTATGAAAAAAATGGCTTATTATATGGCAAAATCATCAAGTTATTGACAAAAGTGGACCACGATGAATGCAAAAATTGCAAAGGTACTCTTAAAAACAAACCTTTGATAGGGCTAGAAATTATGACGAATATGAAAAAGGATGGTAATGAATGGGTAGATGGCACTATAGTTGACCCAAAATCGGGTAAAGAATACAGCTGCAAATTTTCGTTAGAAGGAAAAGACAAGCTAAAACTAAGAGGCTTTATAGGTTTTTCCTTGATAGGAAGAACACAGTATTGGTATAGAGTAGACTAGTATAATTGTTCTCTTCGTCTTAGATTGGCTCTGATTCCTGCCTGAATGCCTACCGTGGATTGGTTCAAACTTGGATTTTCAAATTTTGAATTTCTATAAATCATATCCATCTCCAAAAATACGTTATGCCATATTTGATACGAAGCATTTAATGCAAGAATATTGATATTATTATTAAATCCTTGATTTTGTCGTACCCCAAAACTATTGGGAATATTATTGGTATTTGTATTTGCAAAAATATCATTTCCAAATAATTGCGCGCCGCTATCCAATCCTTTGTTGATCACAAAATACTTCAATTCCATATTTAACTTGGGAATAGGACTATATCGAATCTTAAACATAAACTCCGTAAAATTAGCGCCTAAAGGATGTGCAAGGGCTTGATTATAATTGGTATAATTAGCCATCGTATCACCGCCATAAGATATATTATAATGCGAATATGTATAAGGACGAACCATATTGAACTCAATCTGTGCATCCAAATTTTTAATTTTAGCTACATCCATATATTTAGCACCTAGTTGAATGCCATATTTATTGGCCCACCAGCCCGAACTTTTCAAAAATTCTTTCACTTGCATATCATCCAAAACCAATTGTCCATATACTTGAGCCGTATTTTTAATGTTTTGTTTAAATTGCGCTCCCATCAAGGAATTGTCCGCACTACCTTGCGCATATTCGATACTTCTATAAAAAATTACTGGATTCAAATAATTCAAATCAAAGCCATCATTTCGGTTGAACACAACCCCTTCAAACAATGCAATATCTAGGTTTTTATTAGCTTTGTAGGTCAAGAGATGAAATGCTGCATATTTTTTGGGCAATAATACATCGCCTCCTCGAACATATTGACCTGTCAATTGATTGAAAAGGACTTGATAGTGAAATTTCCATACATTTACATTCGCTTTTAGGAAAAATGCAGGTGCTGAGTTGTCGCTCAAAAGTAAGGAACGGTAGCCATAGCCATAAAAATTTCGATCGTGTCCTAGCGAAATAGAGATGTGTTTAGAAGCTGAAAAATCGACATATCCAAGAGAATTGGAATAATCAAACCCATTTGTCCCAAATTCTTTCCAATACCCAAATCCTGGATTAAATTTATAATTATTTTGTCCAAAATTCCCATTGCTAAAATCCGAAACATACTGCATAGGGCGCATCTGATTTTCGGTCAATTGAAAATAAAAACTCAACTTCTCTCCTATTCGGCCTTGTGCCTCTAGGCCTCTTGAATTTCTATAAAGCGAGTTTTCATTGCCTTTTTCTTTTCCATATTTTAGTTCCAATATAGGATTGACTTTGATATAAAAATCTTTGTTATATCCTTCCAAAAAGGCGGCTTCTCTTTTGTAAAACAAATTAAAAATACCTTTTTTCAGAGACAAACACTTATCACTTGTTCCTTTATTTTCTTCATCCATATACTTCAATTCAAAAGCATCCACTTTTGATTTATCCAGCCCAATGGAAAAACTATCAATTGAAGCCACAATATCCATTTTGCTATAAGGTTTTACACCTGAATTAAAATTGGCAAAATAACCTTTATTTTTGATTTCCCATCGATCCATAATGCGTTCCATTTCATCATTATTGGTGGTAAATGTTCCTTGCGCATTTACATTAGAATTAAAAAATAGGATTAAAAATAATGCGAATATAAATTTATTCATAATGAATTTTTTTTTAAATTAAAAAACAATAAAATAAGGGTTTAAAAGATTGGGTTTATTATAAATCAAAGGCTCAAAAGTTTCTAACGTCAGCACTTTTTTACCTGCTTCTTCAGCTATAATTTGCCCAGCGGCCGTATCCCATTCCATAGTAGGTGCATTGCGGATATATACATCTATTTCGCCTTGTGCCAATCTACAAAATTTCAACGAACTCCCCATTTCAATCGTTTGAAATTGAATGTTTTCCGAAGATTCAAAAAAATCGGATTGTTGAAATGACTTTTGATGCGATTTGGACAACGCCAACACAATTTTATCATTAGACGGGGCTTCTAGTTTGTTGTTTTTTTGCGCTATTTTTGATGTAGAAAACAACTTTTTGCTAATATCGGCTTTTTCAAAAAAACAGCCCTCATCTTTTTGGGCATAAAAAAGCTCTTGATACACAGGCACATATATCATCCCAAAGATTGGATTACCATTGAGTACAAGTGCAATATTGAGTGTAAATTCATCGCGTTTATTTACAAATTCTTTGGTGCCATCCAGCGGATCTACCAACCATACATACTCATATTGACTGCGAACCGTATAGTCTAGTTCCTTATTTTCTTCGCTAATGATAGGAAATGAAAAGGATTTTTCCAAAAACTCACAAATATATTTATTTGAAAGCGTATCGGCGAGCGTAATGGGCGATCCGTCTTTTTTGTATTCACAGCCATTATCTACACGATTGTATATATTCAAAACCTCTTGGCCAGCTTGTTTCATCATTGCTGCCATGGCGTTTATTTCGCTATCGCTTAATCTAAAAATTGAAGACATCTATGCAAACTTTCTTTCCAATGAGCAATTTCAATTCCTATTTCTTTTTTAATTTTTTCCTTATTCATAACGCTATACTTGGGTCTATCGGCAGGCGTAGGATAGGCTACCGCCAATATTGGCGTTACTTTACACTCAATATTTTTTTGTTGGAAAATTTCAAATGCAAAATCGTACCAGCTCGCCACTCCTTCGTTGGAGAAATGATACACATTGTTTTTATGAGCCACCCATTGGTCTAGGTGAAAAACAATAGCCGCCGCCAAATCAGCAGCGTATGTTGGCGTTCCTATTTGATCAAAAACCACGCTCAACGCACCTCGTTCTCTGCCATATTTCATCATCGTTTTTACAAAATTATTTCCAAAACGGCTGTAAACCCATGATGTTCGGAGAATTGTATAAGACTGAGCATTTTCCTGCAATAATTTTTCGCCTAAAAGCTTGCTACTTCCATAGATAGAAATAGGGCTGGGCAAATCGGACTCGATATAAGGCTCCGATTTTTTGCCATCAAAGATAAAATCCGTTGAAACATGTATAAAATGTGTGCCGAATTGATTGCAAACACGACTCAGCATTGCAATACAATCCCCATTAATTTTATTGGCATTGTCTACATCCGTTTCTGCCTTATCTACAGCGGTATACGCTGCACAATTGATGAGAAAACTGGGTTTGATTTTTTCAAATAATTCCATACTTTTGGATTCATCGGTAATATCCCATTCCTTAAAGTCAAAAAAATGGAAAGAATAATCTTTTAATTGAGGTGCCAATTCTTTGATTTCGCTCCCTAGCTGACCATTTCCACCTGTTACAATTATGTGCTTCATTTGTTAATTTTATTTCTTGAATTCAAAATCATTTCTACACGCATCCAAAGTAGGCAAAATAGCATCTTTTTCGGACAACAAGACTTCATGTAAGTCTATTTTCCAATCAATACCTATTGCAGGATCGTTCCAAATAATACCGCCTTCGCTTTCTTTATTATACAAATTATCGCATTTGTAGAAAAAAGTTGCGGTAGGACTCAGCACCACAAAACCATGTGCAAAGCCTCTAGGAACTAGCATTTGACGATTATTTTCTGCCGAAAGAATAGCCGCTACATGTTTTCCATAAGTAGGTGAACCTTTTCGAATATCTACCGCTACATCCAGCACTTCGCCTTCTAGTACACGCACCAATTTAGCCTGTGCATGGTCGCCCGTTTGATAATGCAAGCCTCTCAAAACACCTCTCGTGGATTTGGATTGGTTGTCTTGAACAAAATTTTGGGTAATCCCAATAGCAGCAAAGGTTTCTTTATTAAACGATTCGAAAAAATAACCACGCGGGTCTTCAAATTTTCGGGGCTGAAAAAGTATAACTTCGGGGATTGCGGTTTCTAAAACTTGCATATTTATATATTAAACCAACAAAAATAGAAAAAAATTGATAAAAAGGAGGTAGAAAACTCCTTGTCAAGTAAAGATTCTTTAAAATTCTTTATTCCTCAAATTTCCCGATTCAATTAATTTGTGGAGATATTCGGATTGTTTCAATTTTTCAAATAATTTCAATTGCCCTACTTTGTGAATATCCGAACTTACCAAATCATAGAGTTGATGTTGGATAAGGGCCTCCGCTACTTTTTGTACTTTTTGTCCGTACAATCCCACCAACGAAAAAAGATTGAGCTGGAATAAAACGCCTCGCTCTTTGAGGTCTTCATATTTTTCTACATAATTTCGCTCGTCGTAGATGAAAGCATACCGCTCGGGGTGTGCCAAAATAGGTTTATACCCTTGTGTTTGGAGCTGAAAAAGCGCTTCATTGAAGATAGGAAAATCATAATTCATAGAAGTTTC
>JBIPPG010000003.1:0-32235 GCA_044368545.1 Chitinophagales bacterium
TTTTACAAAGCGTCTAGTTTCGTCCTACAAAACTCATATAAGTGTAAAGACAAGCTTGTTTTAAGTGCATTTTATGGTATAACACACACCGTTCTATATAATTTTTGGATTTATGGAATCATTTACTTCGCTCATCAAATCAAATAGTGAGAAAAATATGAATTCCTCGCGTTTTTATTTTCAATAAATGATCTGTCAATCACAGTTCAAATCTGTATGTCTAAAAACATACAGATAATAAAAAATAAAATTCATAAAAAAAGTTTTTAAGCATCTATTTCTATATCAAATTGAACTAAGCCTACAAATTGCTCAATTCTTTCGTTGATTTCATCCATCGTCAATTCTTTCAATCGTTCTGTTCCAAATTTTTCACAACAAAAACTAGCCATAGCCGAACCATAAATAATAGCGCGCTTCATATTGTCAAAAGAAATGTCGCCACTTTTGGCTATATATCCCAAAAATCCTCCAGCAAAAGTATCACCAGCACCCGTAGGATCAAAAACATCTTCTAAAGGCAACGCGGGTGCAAAGAAAATTTGTTTTTCGTGAAACAACAATGCGCCGTGTTCTCCTTTTTTGATAATCAAATATTTAGGCCCCATTTCAAGAATTTTGTTCGCTGCCTTTACCAATGAGTATTCGCCCGACAATTGTCTTGCCTCCATATCATTAATGGTCAAAACATCTACTTTTTTCAACACGGCTTTCAAATTATCAAGTGCTACATCCATCCAAAAATTCATCGTATCAAGCACTACTAATTTTGGTCTTGTAGTCATTTGATCCAACACTTTCATTTGAAGCGATGGGTCAATATTTCCCAAAAGTACGTACTCCGAATTTTTATAAGAATCTGGCAAAATGGGGTTGAACTCAAGCAATACATTCAAATCTGTAGCTAATGTATCTCTGCTATTCATATCCATATGATAGCTTCCACTCCAGAAAAACGATTTTCCGTCTTGTTTGATTTCTATACCTTCGGTGTTTGCGCCTCTTTTTCTCAACTCTTCCAATTCTGCCATATCAAAATCGCCTCCTATTATCGAAACCATATTTACAGGCTTGTAAAAATAAGATGCCGAATAAGCAATATATGTGGCAGCGCCTCCCACGATTTTATCTGTTTGTCCAAAGGGTGTTTTGATAGCGTCAAACGCCACCGTTCCAACTACGGTAATACTCATATTATATTTTAATTTTTGGCAAAATTAAGTTATTTTATCTTACTTGTTCAAAATTAAAGAAAAATGACAATATTTTATGTCAAAAAAACAAGAAATTATTATTTTTAATAAAAAAATAATACCTTATAATTTGTTGTATTTCAAACATATCTATATTTAAGTTAAAAAAAAACGTAATTATTTTTGAAAAAAAAACATAATTATCAAAAAAGTATTATATTTGCACTCGTTTTTATTTAAAAACATTCTTACTTAGCTCTATTGTTAGAGTCCCGTATGTACGGGATTAATCAGAGGGGAAAAGTAAGAAAAAAAATAAAAATTATTCTTCCTTAGCTCAGTTGGTTAGAGTCCCGTATGTACGGGATTAATCAGAAGGGGAAAAGTAAGAAAAAAGAATAAAAATTATTCTTCCTTAGCTCAGTTGGTTAGAGCATCTGACTGTTAATCAGAGGGTCGCTGGTTCAAGTCCAGCAGGGAGAGCACCTTTAAAATCAAGCCTTGACACTAGTCAGGGCTTTTTTGTTTTTTGGTGGTGTTATATTTTTAACTACTTTTTTAAAATTTTAAATTTTCATCTATGTTTTACATCTATATTATTTATTCCAATACCGCTGAAAAATTCTATGTTGGGCATTCCGAAAATCCGTGGGATAGACTTATCCAACACAATGAAAACGAAGGAGACAAATATACGGGCAAATATCAAAATTGGGAATTGAAAGCTGTTTTTCAAGTTTCCGAAAATCGTGGCGAAGCGCTCTTAATCGAAAAATTTATCAAAAAACAAAAAAGTAAAAAACTTTTGTTAAAATTAATTGAACCCAACTTTGTTCCTACGGGAGACTTAGCTCAGTTGGTTAGAGTCCCGTACGTACGGGATTAATCCGAGGGTCGTCCCGTTGGTGCGGAATCCAGCAGGGAGAGCCTAGCAAAATCAAACCTTGAAAAGAGCTGAGCCTTTTTATTATTAAATAAAAAGGCTAATTCTAATTTAATTACTTAAATTTTCGGGTGAATTTCATTTAAATCCTTAATTTAAGCATAACGACAGTTTTCTAATTGTGGCATATTAGAACTTTAAATAATTAAGAATTAATTTATTGTATATTTTTTGATTTGCACATGAAAAATTTTTTAGAGTATTTTTATAAAATATTTAAAAAAAGTTTACCTTTTATAGTTTTTTCAGACTATAAGAATATATGGATAAAAAAAGAATAGAAAAAATAAGGAATGGAGATTTAGCTGAGCTAGATGAAATTTACTTAGAAATGAAACCCAAATTTATAAATTTTGTTCAAACAAATTTTAAAATGGTTCCATTTGATGAAATTGAAGATTTATATCAAGAAACAATCATTGCATTTTATCAAAATATAAAGAAAGAAAAACTTATTGAAATTAATACAAGTTTGTTGGCATACATTTTAAAAATAGGCAAAAACAAGTTGATAACATACATAAATGAACAAAAAAAGTTCAATGATAACATAGGATTTTATGCTGAAAATGCAATAGCTAAAGACGAATATGACAATAAAATAGATACAGCGGTACGGTTTATATTAAACAAAATGCCTGATTCTTGTAAAAAAATTATAAATTTGTTTTATTTTGAAAAGAAATCAATGGACGAAATTGCATTAATTTTGGGGTACAAAAATTCAGATGTGGCGAAATCTAGGAAAAATAAATGTATTTCAAATTTAAGTGATCATGCTAATAAAATTTATTTAGATGATGAAGATTAGTGATTATAACCTTACGGATAATGATATAAATCATTTTGATGATTTATATTCAAGAAAATTAACAGAAGAAGAATATTATATTTTAATAGCAAAATTAGAATTGGATGAAGTTTATAGACATAAATATAAATTATATAGCTCATTTTTAAAAGAAGTGAATTATGATGCTTATTCTTCAAAAATTCTAAAAGAGAGATTTGAACGAGTTAAATATAAAACATCAAGAAGAAAAAAAATATTCAGATTCTATATCTCTTTTGCGGTGATTTGTTTTTTTTTTACTTTTCTGTTTTATTTAAATTTTATTAATATTTCAGATAGTGAATTATATAATTATTATAAAGATGTTGAAATCGGTATACCAATAAAAATGGGTGTTAAAGAAGCTTCAGCAATGGATTCATTAATGATTTTAGTCGCTACTAATAAATATAACAAAGCAATTAATCTGCTTTCTAATATGCCCAAAACAGATACTTCCGAATATTTTAAAGGAATATGTTATGAAAGATTAAATAAACTAGACGAGGCATTGATAATTTATAATACTAATCTAAATTCTAAAGATAAAATACTAAAAGACAAGTCAAATTTCAGAATCGGTTTAATTTATTTAAAATTAAACGACAAAAGATCAGAGATTGTTTTTAGTAATATTGCCAAAGATTCTTTGAATGATTATCAAGGTCATGCAATTAATATAATCAATCAATCAAAGTTTAAACTATTTCCATAGCTATTAAAACTTGACCAATAATATGGATTTGACCATTCAGAGGGAAGGGATTCAAATAGGATTTTCTTTTTAGCAATTCTCAATGATTCATTTATATTTTTACCTTTTTTTAGCTCAGAATAGAACAGTTTAAAAAGTTCGGTGCTCGATTGATTATCAACATCCCACAGCGATGAAATAACATTATTTGAACCGCTATATAAAAACATTCGACTTAAGGATAATATACCTTCGGATTTTACATATTTTCCATTATTACTTTTACATCCATGAAGAATCACAAGTTGGGGAACTTGTTTTAAATTGCTTTTATTTGTTAATTTAAATTTACCAACATGGTATTCCTGTTGTTTTTTTTCATTTTCTACCGTATGTCCAATTATATGAAGAATACCCGATGAAGTTAGTTTAGGATCATTTATTTTTGTATTTAAATTGTCTTTGATCCAATTGATTAACTGATTATTAAATGGTAAAGTAGACGTGTCTTTTTCTGTATACCATACATTAACAAATAAATTATTGTCTTTTGGTTTTTCTAAAAGCATAGTTAACGAGGGAATTAATAAAATATCTTTTGATTTTATTAAGTAGTTTAAATCTTTCCATCTTAGTTTTTTAAAAGTATCAATAACTAATGCATCAAATGGTATTTTTTCCATTATTTCATCAGAGCAAATTATAATATTTTTTGTTTTTATTTTATCTAGATAAAGTCTTTTATATATGTTAAAAGCTTTTTTTTGATAATAACTTACATTTTTATTTTCAAGAGATTTATATAACGTATCTATATCTTCAGGGCTAAGAATAGGGTTTAAGGAGTCAACAATTACTTTTAATCCATTTTCATCTATGAAGGAATAAATTGTTTTATTACCGTATAAAATTTGATAATCAATTATAGTTGACTTTGATTCTTTACAATATAAAATTAGTTGGTTTACATCCGATTTTGTGAGCTTAACTTTATAATTAAAATTGAAGTTGGGTTCATTTAAATTTTTCAGTTTGTGAATGTTTTTATCTGCAAATGCTTCATACTTTTTATTGTTGTTTTTAATTCCAAATGCTTTTATTTCTAGAAGGGTTATATAAAGCTTTAAAACTTTTCTATAATAATCTCCATAGGTTTCTTTTAATTGTTTGATATGTTTAATAAGAGGATATTTAGTTTCTTGAGATAGATTTAGTAATTCTAGAGGTTTTATTTTGTATAAGGGATTGTTAATTTTGTTTTGTATTTCCAGTTCAATTGCGAATTGAGAGTAATATTCTTTTACGTCTAAACCTAATCCAGAATATAACGAAATGAGACTTTTTGTATATATTATTGACTTATGGATTTTAATTAAACTATCCATTTTTTTTATGCTTTCAACGTCAAACTTATAATGAATTTTTTCAATATAATTATTTAAAGCCATCGTAGCAGTAACCGCGTTTATAGTAAAAGTGGCATTAGAATCACTGTAAACAATCGATTGGTCGATGGCTTTTTGAAAGTAAGGAAGTTGTGATTTATTCTTACAGCGCATTAAAACACCTGTTATAATGTTATTCATGCTAAGATTTGTATAACTAATCGGCGTCATATTTAACGTAACTTTTTTTTCTTTTCCATAATAATATAAAGCTTGTTTAAAATATTCATCATTAGAAATTTCTGAATGCGCCATATTGTTATAACTATTTCCTGTTTTCCTGTATACGCTAATTCTTAAGTGGTCACTTAAGTTATATTTGTTGATTAAGTAATTTGCTTTTTTGTAATGCGTTATGGCGACAGAATAGTTGCCTAACACATGATTTAAATAACCCTTTGAAATTTCAATTCTGGCTTCGTTAACATTACTATAGTTAGTCTTCAAATGACTTGAAAGTGTGTCTAAAAATAAAGAAGCTAATTGACCGTCATTTAAAGATATCGCATCATTAAATTTATGAATTAATTTGTCAAAGTATTTTGTTTCTACATTGACATTATTAAGAAATTCCATTGAAAAATTATACAACCCAAAATTAAAGAGAGTCTTTGAAAGTGCAAGTTTTTCATCTTGGCTGTAATATTTAAGAGAATCCTCGATTCTTGCATACACAATATTTTCGGCACCATTTGATAATACTTCAAAAACAGTGTTATTTCGATTTATTTCCTCAACGATTTCTTTGGTGTTAATTTCAATTTCTTGGATTTTTTTTTCAATATGTTTCTCTTTTTGAGAATTGTCAAAACAACTGGATAATGATAAAATTATAAAAAGATAAAATGTTTTTATGACTATTTTCATAGCACAAATTTAATTTTTTTAATTAAAATAAAAATAAAATTTGAAAAAAATGTTTACCTTTTAATTAAAAATTAGACTTAACTATATAATCTAAATTTTAAAATTATGTCAAATCAATTATTAAGAGATAAAAAACATATTTCTAACATAATAATAATCAATAAAAACTTGCTTTTATTAACTCTCATAATATTATCACAAAATATCAATTCTCAAATTCCAAATTATCTTCCTCTAAAGGATCTAGTTTGTTGGTATCCATTTAATGGAAATTCTTTAGATGAGAGTGGAAATGCATATCATTGTTATAATAATGGAGTATCTTTAACAAACGACAGATTAAATATCCCAAATAGTGCTTATTTATTTAATGGAAATGGTCTTATAAATTCACAACAAAATCATATAAATGCAGATGATCAAGTTACAATGGCGGTGTGGTTTAAATTTACAGAAGTGACATCTGGAGATTTATTAGGTATTACTTTAGTTCATAATGGTCAACTTTTTAAGGCGTTTGGTTTAGCCGCATCAACATCTTCAAACCTGCTAACTGGACATGCAATGAATCAAACTTTTATATTAAATAAAAATGTTATTACACCTGGATGGAATCATGCAATACTATCTTGGGATGGATTTATGCTAAGGATGTATCATAATGGTCAATGTATAGATAGTGCAAATTTTCAATCTAGCGGGTTAGGATATAGTTGTGGAATCAATATAGGAGGAAGTTTATATTATACTAATTCTAAGTACAAAGGTGTAATGGATGATGTTGTTTTTTGGAAAAGAGCACTTACATTAAAGGAGATTAAAAAGTTATATAGCTCTTGCAATGATAAAATAACCTTGAATCCAGTTAATCAAACAGTTGATGTAGGAGGATCGGCGCAATTTACAGTAGGTTACTCAAACTCTTCACCTATATATAAGTGGCAAACTAGCTTAGGAGTAGGTTTTCAGGATTTAAATAATTCTGGACAATACAGTGGAGTAAATACATTTACCCTAAAGGTTAATGATTTAACAATAGCTAATAATAATCAATTATTTAGATGTATAATTACAAACGGTAATTGTATCGATACGTCAGCAATCGTCTCTTTAAGTGTTAAAAATAATTCAAATATTATTAATTATTTTCAAAATGAAATAGAATTAAATATATCTAAAAATTCAATTAATGTTGAGTTAAATGATTTTGTTTTAAAAAAATGTTGTTATCTCAAAATTAATAATTTATTAGGTCAGACTATTTTAAAGGAAAACATCATAAATAAAAAATCAGAATTTAACATCTCTAATTTTAAAAATGATAATTTTTTGATTCTACAAATTTTTGATCAAAAAGAAAATTTGTTAAAACAACATAAGATTATTCTTTTTTAAAGTTTAAAAACATGAATTGTTTACCTTTTAATTAAAAATTAGACTTAACTATATAATCTAAAATCAAAAAAATAAAGTTATGAAATTTATAAAAAAAAATATAATACTTCTAATGAGCTCGTTGTTTTTAATTTCAACTGGATGTAAAAAAGAGAACGCAGGATTATTGCCCGTTATAGAAACTAGCGTTTTATTAGAACTAACTTCCGTTTCTACTGCAAATAGTGGTGGAACTATAACGAGTGAGGGAAGTTCAAAAGTTAAAGCAAGAGGGGTTTGTTGGTCATTAACAAGAAATCCAACAATTTCTGACCCTCATTCAGAAGATGGTGCAGGTGCTGGAGTATTTGAAAGTAAAATTCATGGCATGCAGCCATTCGCAACATATTACATAAGAGCTTATGCCACAAATAATGAAGGAACTTCTTACGGTTCTGAAAAGTCAATTACAACCAAGGTTTCAATAGGAGAATTTTATAAAGGAGGTATAGTTTATGATGTATCAGATAATGGCGAAATTTTTATCTGTTCGGAGCTTGACCAAAGCGAAGGTATAATTTTTGGTGAAGTAAAAAGATTATATACAACTTCTGGGCTTTCTTTGAAGGAAAGTAACGACACAATTATTTCAAATACAGCAGAAACATCAACAATTGCAGCTACTTTGTGTAAGGATTTAAATTTGAATGGATATAATGATTGGTTACTACCTTCTGCAAATGATTGGTCTAAAATTCGTAAAAATTTAGTTTATAAAGGGCTTGGTAATTTTTCAAACGGAAGCAGCTACTGGAGTTCAACTATATGGATAAAATCGCAAACGTTTATGCAGCAAACCAATAAAACGAATGTTATTTATTGTGCAGAATTAGATAATAATGTTCTAGCTCCTACTGGATCGACAATACCCTTAGGTGGTTCTATAACTAAAAGAGTAAGAGCAGTTAGGGTTGAAAAATAAGATAGTATTAACTAATTTAGATTCAAAAACATACATCAAGGGAGGCCTCCAAATTTCATAAAGCCACTTCAGCTCTGAAGTGGCTTTTTTTATGTTAATAAATCGCTTCTATGTTTTATCTTTATATTATCCACTCTTCTTCTTCTGAAAAATTCTATGTTGGGCATTCCGAAAATCCGTGGGAACGGATTCTTCAGCATAATGAAGACCGCAGTGATAAATACACCGGAAAATATCAAAACTGGGAACTTAAAGCCTTTTTTCAAGTTTCTGAAAACAAAGAAGATGCGCTATCGATTGAAAAATTTATCAAAAGGCAAAAAAGCAAAAAGCTTTTACTAAAATTAATTGAACCCAACTTTGTTCCAACGGGGGATTTAGCGCAGTTGGTTAGAGTATCAAAGACGTAGTTTACTTAAACTGTTCAAAAAAACTATATTCTACTTCAAAGACAATTTTTGGCTTAACACCTAATTCTACTCTTTCAAATAATTCTACAAGTTTCTTGCCATCTATCAATTCAATAGGAGGTGCGCCATCTCGTGAAGCTTCTCTTTTTGCATCCTCAGAAAAAGTTCCTGTTGTAAGAATTATACCTTTTTCGGCTCTTCCGATCATTGCATTTCTAAAGTCTCCAACTTGCGCGCGAGAAACAGTTCCTTTATATCTCTTACATTGAAACAAAACTTTTATACTTACAAATGGGTTTAATTCTAATGTTCCGTAGCCATCAATTCCTCCATCATGTGATGCTTGTGTTACATAAACACTTTCAAAACCATGTTCTCGTAACAATCTTTTACAAATATGTTCAAATCCAATTGGCGAAAGAGATTGTAAAACTTCTAGTAAACTTGGTGCAATTTCATGCTCCATTTGTTCTGGCTCAACCTCTTCTTGCTTAACTTTTTCAGATACTATTTTTTCTTTTCTTGTTTTTTGGTGAATTTCAACCCATTTTATAAAAATATCTCTAGATTTTTTTTCATCTAATATGGTAATTAGGCCTTTTTGAGATAAAGTCCAAATTCCCCTTTTGCTATCATCTAATAATCCTTCCCATGTTAAATATTGTCTTGCCCATGCGACTTGATTATCAAACCTTAAAATTCCCGATTTCATAACCTCTTCTCTTTGTTTATCAGGAATACTGTTGTTTTTTGCAATTTGCTCAATCACTTCTTTTGGTTTTCCCGATCCGCCCAATTCTCTTAATGCGTCCAAAAGTGGCCCAAACCATTTAATAAATTGTGCTTGTCCAGATTTGTTAGATTTACTCATTTATGTTTTTTTGTGAACACACAAAATTAAAATATTCTTTTTAATCACTCCTCTTTTTTCCCTTCCATAATATCCATTATTTCTATTTCTACTCTTCGGTCGTGGCCACAGCTTATGCCCGTTGGATAGAGTCCTTTCAATCCTTCGTATAGCAGCCTAGAACTATCTATGCCTTTGTCTATTAAATATTCATAGACGGCTTTGGCGCGGGTTTCGGATAGATTAAACGTTCGCGTTTGCTTATCGTATCCATCTTGACTTCTATCTTTGATGCCCATTAGACACACGTGTCCATTTATCTTTATTTTATACTTCGTATATTTTTTGATATAAAAAGTTAGTGAATCCAACGAAGGGTAGGAGTGTGGACGAAAACGATGCATCCGTCCAAAGAACAAAATATCTTTGAAAATAATGATGTCGCCGATTTTTTGGCTATCGGTAATCACGCCCAAACTTTTTTGTTTGTATCGCTCCCAAGATTTCAGTAGCATAGAGTCTACAGAATGTGTCTTTTTTTCGTATTTTCTTTTGAAATATACGATTGCGTCTACCCTTCGGTTTTCTTTTCTTTGAGTGGTGGTATCTTTCGTCGTTCCAACCAAAGCTACACTTCCCATTCCTTTATAAACTAATTTTTGACTCACGATTTGATTTTTGACCAATTCGTCATAAACCTTTTTAGCCCTATGGGTCGATAGTCTTATATTATATTCTTGGCTAGCTCTGTCATCGCAGTATCCATATATTTCTATTTTAAGAATCGTATCACACGATTTGATAAAATGGAGCGCTTCGTTCCAGTCTTTTGCTTGAGTATTAAAACTATCCGTATCGAAATATATGCAAAACCTCTTTTTCTCTTGAGCGTATATATTAAGCGAAACTCCAAACATTCCTATTAAAAGTATTTTAAAAAACATCGGTTTTTGTTTTAATGCGTTTTATATAACTTCTAATTATCAAAAATATTTTATTTTGTCTTTTTTTAAATTTTTAACAGTCCATGTCAAAAAAGTATCTTATTTTCGCTTAAACTTTTAAAAATTAATAATCATGAAAAAATTACTTTCTATTCTTGCACTTTGTGCTATTATGTTTTCGGTAAATGCTCAAGGAAGCGCTGCTTCTCAAGCAAAAACTAAAAAAGACGGTACGCCTGATATGCGTTATAAAGCAAATAAAGACGTAAAACCTGCTGCTGCTGCAAACGTTAAATTGAAAAAAGATGGTACACCAGACAAAAGATTCAAAGCAAACAAAAAATAAAATTGTTTCTAAAAAATTGATTCTAAAAACAGAAAAAGCGCCTAGAACTAGGCGCTTTTTTTATTCCTGTAAGTTGTTATACTTTTTATAAATGATTACTCTTTTACCTCACCATAAACTTTTATCATTATGGTTTCTTTCTCTGGGTCATTTGAATAAATCGTAATCATTTTTGTAAAAGGACCCACTTTATCAGTATCATATTTCACACTTATGGTAGCCGAACGCTTTGAGGCGATTGGTTCTCTTGGACATGTTGGCACCGTACAACCACAAGAGCCCGTACAGTTTGTTATTACCAAAGGATTTTTTCCAAAATTGGTTACCGTTATACTTCTCTCGCCATCGCTGCCCTTTTGCATTACTCCAAAATCTATCTCTTCACTACTCAAGCTAATCTTTGCCTCTTCTTGTCCAAATACCAACATGGTAGCCATGAACATAATTAAAAAAATTGTAGTTCTTTTCATTTTATACTATTTACAAAATATATGTTACAAATATCATGCAAAAACAAACATTTTTTGCTAAAAACAAAAAAAGATAAGATATATTAAAAAATCTTATCTTTTTTTTGGTTAATTTTTACAAAACACTTTTTACAGCTTCGGCAGCCTCTTTCAGCAAAATGGCGCCTTTTACTTTCAGTCCGCTTTCGTCAATAATTCGTTTTCCTTCTTCGGCATTGGTTCCCTGTAGCCTTACTATTATATCTACCGGAATTTCTCCAATTGATTTATAGGCGTCTACTATTCCTTGGGCTACTCTATCACATCTTACAATTCCTCCAAATATATTTACCAAAATTGCTTTTACATTTGGATCTTTTAGGATAATTCTAAATGCTTTTTCCACTCTTTCAGCATTTGCAGTTCCTCCTACATCCAAGAAGTTGGCTGGTTCTCCTCCGCTCAATTTGATAATATCCATAGTTGCCATTGCCAATCCAGCTCCGTTAACCATACAGCCTACGTTTCCATCCAATTTTACATAGTTCAAATCATAACTATGCGCTTCTACCTCCATTGGGTCTTTCTCTCTTTTATCTTCCATCTCTGCCAATGCAGGTTGTCTGTACAACGCATTATCATCTATTGAGATTTTTCCATCTACCGCTATAATTTTATCATCCGATGTTTTCAAACAAGGGTTGATTTCTACAAGTGAACAATCGCCACCTACATAAGCATTATAAACTTTAGCTACAAAAGATACCATTTCTTTGAATGCTTGTCCTTCTAATCCTAGATTGAAAGCAATTTTTCTACACTGAAATGCTTGCAAGCCCAATAATGGGTCTACATATTCTTTATGTACTTTTTCGGGAGTGTGTTCTGCTACTTCTTCAATTTCCATTCCACCTTCAGTAGAATAGATAATTACATTTTTCTTTGTAGTTCTATCCATAAGAACAGACAAATAAAATTCTTTGATTTTTGATTGCTCACCATAATATACATCTTCTGCTATCAAGATTCTATTTACAATCTTTCCTTGTGCAGATGTTTGGGGCGTAATCAAGGTCATTCCCAAGATTTCAGAAGCCTTTTGTTTTAATTCATCTACATTTTTGGCAAGTTTTACTCCACCGCCTTTTCCTCTTCCACCTGCGTGAACTTGTGCTTTTACCACATACCAAGAAGTTCCTGTTTGTGCAGTTAAGTCCGAAGCTGCTTTAACAGCATCTTCCACACTTTCTACAGCAATACCTCTCTGAATAGCTGCTCCATACTTATTAAGCAATTCTTTTGCTTGATGTTCATGTAAATTCATTGTATAAAATTTTTTGTTGTATTTTTGACGATATTTTAATTGGATGCGAAAATAATTTTTTTTTTTGATACTTGAGTAAAAATGTTGGAAAAAGACATAATAATTTTTGGAAAAGACATTAAGAAAAGCTACGAAGACCTTTGTGTGCTTGATGTAGAAGCCATTTCTATCAAAAAAAATAAAGTTACATCTTTGACGGGACCTTCTGGAGCGGGCAAAAGTACGTTGCTACATATTTTGGGTACCTTGCTCAAACCTACATCGGGTCATATATATATAGAACAATCCGAAGTTTCTTCCTTAAGCGAAAAAGAGCTTTCTTCTTTTAGAAATCAAAAACTGGGTTTTATTTTTCAGTTTCACAATCTCTTGCCCGAATTTTCGGCTTTTGAAAATATTATATTGCCTGCAATGATAGCGGGAACACAAAAAGATATTTATACAAAACGAGCTCACGAACTTTTGGCACTTATGAATCTTTCGGGAAGGGCTACGCACAAACCATCGGAACTTAGTGGTGGCGAACAACAGCGTATAGCAATTGCTAGAGCATTGATAAATGATCCACAATTAATTTTTGCTGACGAACCTACTGGAAATTTAGATACCAAAAACGCTCTTGACCTCCATCAACTTTTTATTAAATTGAGCCAAGAACTCGGACATACCTTTTTGATTGTAACTCATAATAATGAATTGGCGACGATGAGTGACATTATTATTAAAATGAAAGACGGAAAATTAGTTAATTAAAACAGTTCATTATGATTTCTTTAAACTCTTATCTGGTTTTTAATGGTGAATGCCGTCAAGCTTTTGATTTTTACAAAACCGTTTTCAAAGCAGAATATGAGCACATAGCTACTTTTGGGGAAATGCATCAAGAGGGTGGAGAACCTTTGCACGAAAGCGATAAAGATAAAATTATGCACGTAGTATTACCTATAAAAGACCTATTTATAATGATGGGCAGCGATTCACACGAAAATTCGGGAAAAGTAACAATGGGTGATAATATTTCGCTCTCTATTAATTGTGAAACAAAAGAAGAGGCTACTTATTTCTATAATGAACTTTCAAAAAATGGAAAACAAACGATGCCAATAGCCGATACTTTCTGGGGTGCTTATTTTGGGATGCTTACCGATGCCTTTGGGATTAATTGGATGATTAATTTTGATTATTAAAAAAATTATTGTTAGTTGAATACAGACGAGTTTAAAAATCTTATTCATTGTATTTCTTCAAAAAGCGATTTGAAAGAAATCGATTTTGATTATATCTCTATCGATAGTCGAACGTTGATTTTAGCGGAAAAGACTCTTTTTTTTGCATTTGATGGAAGTCGCAAAAAAGGCGTTCAATTTATTCCTGAATTAATAGAAAAGGGCGTTAGACTTTTTGTATTAAATGAAAAATATAAATCGGAAACCGAATCTTTTGATGCGACATTTTTTTATGTAAATGACATTTTGAATGCCTTACAAAATATATCAAGATACAAACGACAACTTTTTGGCAGTCCTGTAATTGGAATTACGGGAAGTAATGGCAAAACTATTGTAAAGGAATGGCTTTTTCAATTATTAAAAGATGACTACAAAATAGTCAAAAGCCCAAAAAGCTTCAACTCTCAGATTGGTGTTCCTCTATCGCTTTGGAATTTGAGCAGCGAGTATAATCTTGCATTGATAGAAGTGGGTATCTCCAAAAAAGGAGAAATGGAAAAGCTCGAAAAAATTGTATCGCCCGAAATAGGAATACTTACTTCATTTGGAAATGCACACAATGAAGGTTTTGAAAATAAAATGGAAAAGCTTCGAGAAAAACTTTTGCTATTCAAACATTCAAAAAAAATTATTTATTCTGTTAATGATGAATTTCTTTTTGAAAATGTACCTACTCTTTTAAAGGAAATAAATCCTTCTGTAGAAATTATATCTTGGGGAAATAAAAAAGAGGCTAAAATTGAAGTTTTTAACAAATTTTATGAACTAGTTGTGTGCTACAACAATAGCAAAGTTGTGTTAAAAATTCCTTTTTTGGATGACGCTTCGGTTGAGAACATTTCTAGCTGTATCGCTTTATATGCAACTATTTCAGGCGATTTAAGCATTCTTCAAAAACGTATAAATTCGCTTCAAAAACTAGAAATGCGTCTTGAAGAAATAGACGGATTCCAAAACAATAAAATCATTAATGATTCTTATACTTCAGACATCGATTCGCTACAAGTAGCGCTTCAATTTCTGGGTCAACAAGGTCAAAATAGATCTAAAATCTTAATTTTATCTGAAATCTATGAAAATGAATTTATAGAAAATTCATTTTATGAAAAAATTTCGCTTCTAATTAATGCCGTAGATACAGAAGAAATTGTATTTATTGGTGAAAAATATATTGATAATCAACGCTTTTTTAGTCATTTAAAATCAAAAACGGCTTTTTATACCGATACGGAAGACTTTATAACCAATTTTCCCCATCAGAGAATAAAAAACAGCATCATTATGCTCAAAGGAGCGAGAAAATTTGAATTTGAAAAAATTCTTTCTTTATATCAAGACCAAACACACGAAACGCAATTGGAGATAAACCTAAATGCTGTCAAAAAGAACCTCAATGTTTTTGCCTCGCAGATAAAGCCTACTACTAAGATAATGATTATGCTCAAAGCCTTTGGCTATGGTATGGGCAGCAAAGAACTGGCAAAAGTACTTGAATATCAAAAAGCAGACTATTTTGCAGTTGCCTATATTGACGAAGGAATAGAACTGAGAAAACAAGGAATTAAAACACCCATTATGGTGATGAACTGTGAATGGAGCGCCGCCAATAAACTTGTGGAATATGACCTTGAGCCCGAAATTTATAGCTTGGAGTCTTTAGATAAATTTCTTCATTATTCGTCGTTTTTTTCACTTTCAAATCAGAAAAAACTATCTATACATTTGAAGATAGATACGGGAATGAATCGATTGGGGTTTAAAGAGTTAGATATAGATAATTTACTTATAGCTTTAAGTACAAATAAACATCTACAAGTTAAATCGGTAATGAGTCACCTTTCGGCAAGCGATGACAAAAACCTAGATTTTTTCACACACAATCAAGCCTTGCTTTTTAATGCCATTTGTGATAAAATTGCTTCTGCATTACAATATAATTTTATCAAACACATTTTGAATACAGAAGGAATTGTTCGATTTCCAGAATATCAATTGGATATGGTTCGTTTGGGAATTGGATTGTTTGGAATTGAAGCATCGGGTATCCTTGTAAACGAGCTACAGTTTCCCGTTTGTCTTAAAACAAAAGTAGCCCAAATAAAAAAAGTAACGAAAGACGAATTTGTAGGGTATTCTCTCAATGGAAAAATGGATACGGATTCGGAAATAGCTATTATAAACATTGGCTATGCTGATGGGTTTTTTAGAAAATTTGGCAACGGAAATGCTTTGGTCAAAATCAATAACAGCCTATATCCTACTATTGGCAACATCTGTATGGATATGTGTATGGTCCTTTTGGACAAAAACCACGCTGTTAAATCTGGCGATTTTGCTTATTTGATTTATGATTTAAATTCTATTATTTCGCTTTCAAAAGCTGCCGAAACGATTCCTTATGAAATTCTTACTAGCATTAGCTCGCGCGTAAAGAGAAAATATTTTGAAGAATAATACAATCAAAAAAGAAAAAATCCTTATTTTAGTACTCAAATTTGAAAAAATAAAGCATCATGATAACAATTGAAGCAATCGACTTAAACAAAAAAAGTGATAAAAAACGTTTTGTTGATTTTGATTTTGAAATTTACAAAGATTATCCTCTATGGGTAGCACCTCTTCGTATGGATATTAACGAGAGGTTGAATCCAAAAAAACATCCTTTTTATCTCAATGGTCAAATCCAATGTTTTGTAGCTTTGAGAAACGGAAACATCGTGGGAAGAATAGCCGCTATAGACAACAGTAGTTATAATGAATTTCATAGTAGCAATGTTGGGTTTTTTGGGTTTTTTGAATGTATCAATGACCAAGACGTAGCCAATACACTTTTTGACAAGGTTACAGAATGGCATCAATCACAGCAAAACAATATTCTTCACGGACCTGTAAATCCATCTACAAACTATGAATCGGGTTTATTAATTGATGGATTTGATGATGCACCAAAAATAATGATGTCGTACAATCCTCCTTATTATCAAACCCTAATGGAGAATTATGGACTTCACGTATCAATGAAAATGTATGCATATAAAGTGGCGGACCACAACGTTTTATCTAATGAAAAATTGCTTCGAGTAAAAGATATTGCGCTTCAAAGAAGCAATACAAAACTTAGGCTTGTAAATAAAAGTAAATTAAACATAGAGATAGAACATATCAAAAAAATTTATAACAAAGCCTGGGAAAACAACTGGGGTTTTGTGCCAATGAGCGATGCCGAACTTAATCTAATGGCCAATGAACTTAAATTAATTTTGGATACTCAATTTGCTCCTATGATTGAAAACGAAAAGGGTGAGGTAGTAGCGTTTGCACTTGCGCTAAGAGACATTAACTTTATTACCAAAGACTTCAAGGGGTCATTGTTTCCTTTTAATTTTTTAAAGCTTTTGTTTGGACAGAAAAAAATCAAATGGATTCGTGTATTGCTTTTGGGAATTTTGCCCGAATATCGTGGCAAAGGACTGGACGCGGTTATGTACTATGAAATGATTAAAAACGGAATGAAACAAGGTCTCAATTTTGCCGAAGCAAGCTGGATATTGGAAAGCAACCCCGAAATGAATCGTGGTATGAAAGTGGTAAATGGGGAAATCTACAAAACCTATGCAATTTTTGAAAAACAAATTCTCTAATTATGCGTATTTTTTTCTTTTTATTTATTTGTATTTTTAATGTTTCTTTTGGTCAAATTAAAGACAGCTCAATCGTTGTAAAAACTAGTGAAAACAGTTCTAAGGTTCTTAAAAAAGACAGTTTGAAAAAAACGGACTCTACTTTTAAAACCGCTAAATCTAAATCTCCAATTTTTGAAGGTGTAATCACATATCAAAAACGTATTCTAAATCCCAATCCAATTTTAATTTCGGATGAAGAGTTTTATCAAACCGTGGAAAACAAAGGTGTTTCAAAAATATTTTTTTATATAAAAGGAAATAGATACAAGATTGTGAGCAATGAAACCATTTCTATTTTTGATCCCCAAGGATATCGAGTTTGTATAAAAGATCTTGTCAAAGACAAAGACACTTTTTATTGTTTACCTGCAAATTTAGCCGAAGATAAAGTTCAGAAAATAGAGCCTTCGAGCCAAAAAGCAATGATTCTTGAGAAGCCATGCTTTTGTTTTTTGGTTAAAAGTCCTTTTTCTACTAAAACGGTTTTTTATAATAACGAAGTGCTTAAAACCTCCCCAATTCATTGGGTTAATCATTTTAAAGACGATTGGGGTCCCATTCTTCAAAGAGCTGGAGCATTTCCATTAAAAATGATTACCAAATCTTCTTTTGGAAATGAAGAGTGGGAAGTTATAAAAATTGAGACAAAGACATTGTCTTTAGAAGATTTTATTTTTTAGACTTTTCAAAATCTTGTTTCCACAATTCACTATTCCCGGTGATGGGTTTTGTTCTAGATTCATTTCTACTAGAGTTTTGAGTTCTTCTTTTATTTCGGGATATTTTGAATAGAGTTTTCCCAACACTAGCATTGAAAAAGCTCTAACGGCTATGGACTCCTTTGGATTTTCTAAATATTGAAAGCATAATTCATTGCCTCTACTTCCAAAGACGGTGGAATCATAACAAAATCAATTGTTCGCACAATATTGCGTTTTTGTGTTTCAGTTGGTTTTTGTGATAAATGGTGTACCAATTGGTTTAAAAAAGGTGCAAATATATCGGGAGACATTTCTGCAATTGTCATTATTATTGCAGCGGCTCGTTGGGCGATACGTTTGTCTTTTCCCAGAAACAAACCCACCAATTCCTCCGTTTGGTTATTGTTCAAAACCTCTTTGGATATTTTAATCCAATAGCTTTTGCTGTTTTCTACAAAAAGTTTATCGGTTAATGTCATTTTATTTGCAATAATAAATACCAATTCTAAGACCCGTGGTTGTTTGATTTATGGATTGAACACCGTCATTGATTATCGTTTTTTGAGATGGAGTTAGCGTATTAAACTTATCGATATTATTTTCTTTATACTCTAGCACATCTGCATTCCAAACGTTGTAAATACAGGGTTGAAAGAATATTTCGGCTGATAACTTAATCCTTTGGTTTATCTTGTATATTCCTTCCAACCCTAAAGAAGCACCATACGAAAAACCACCTTTATATTTTAGCTTATAAAACTTTTGAGGGCCTGCATCATCAAAATCCGTTTTATATTCTGTCATATTTACCCAGCCTATAAGTGGCGCTAAGCGAGTATGGATTCCAAATTTAACTTTTTCAAAAATCATAAATTTAATAAAGGGCAATAGTTGAATTCTATTAGAAGTTCTTTCATATTTATCTGCGGTCTCATCAAGAAAAATATGGCTTTTGTAAGAATTAGAATGTATAAATTCGATACTTGTGCCAAGTTTTATTTTTTTTGTCAATGAATACGCTACGCCGCTTTCTATTCCAAAATTGGGCAAAAAAGAGGATTGGTATTCGGATGATGCAAATAATGAAGTAGTGTTGGTTTTTTGCAAAATATTATATTCTGCAAAAATAGGCGCGTGATATGAGCCTCTTATCAGAAAATTCCATTTTGATTGTGCGAAAAGTATCTGATGGAAAAGTAAAAAAATCAATAGAACATTACGTGTTTTCATAATTAAATTTTCTATAAAAATAAATCATTTATCTTTTTAGCAAGCTTTTTTTATATACTGCAAATAGCCCTCTATTCCACAAACCATCACGAACATAGCTATCCATACCAATAGATTTTCGGCTATAAAATCTACTTGAAACAAAATTACGAGCAATGAAAAGACAGCAAAAATCTTGAAAAAAGTATGCGAATAAAAATATCCTCGAAGCTCCAACCCACCATTATTTTCAATGATTGAGCCTTGAAAAATAACCGACATTCCAAAAAAGCTTCCAACCAAAAACTCATACGCTGGCTGAAATACATATTCGTTGCCTTTTTTATAAATCCATAGGTTTCGCTCTACACTTTTTATGGATCCAAACTCTTGTTTGAATTTTTCTAAAGTTAGTTTCTTCGACTGGAAATAAAAGGCTTGTTTGGTGAAGAGGAGCATAAAAATAATGTTTATTCTTGTGTTTTTAGATTTATATTGAATTTAATAGAAGGAAAAAAAAGGTAAACGATATTAAATATCAATATTTTAAGTTGTTTTTGTTTACAGTAAACAAAAATTACACTTCTGTAATAACATCAAAGCCCTTGAAGCTTCCTACAATAGCCAATCCAAAGATATTTTCAGCTATTTTTTTGTCTTTAAATTTTTTTGCAATTTGATTTAACGTTGCTCCTGATCCAACAGCATCATCTATCAACAATAGGTTTTTGTAATTCTTTAAAGAATGTGTCACAAAGGTATAATCTGCATTATTTATTCGTTCTTCTATTCGCTGTAGCGATTTTTGTGGCACCGATACAAATCCATCTAATTTATCGATTTTTAATTTGGGTAATTGCAATTCTAATCTTTTTTCTAAATAGTCCATTAACTGAACCTTTCTTTTTACGGTATGAGGAACAAATGCCACAGCATCGATTTGATATTCATTGATTATATTTTGTAATGGAATTTTGATCTCTTTTAGCAATAGCTTCATTAAAGCAATACTTTGTCCTTGTTTGGCATAATGTATCAAATTGCCAAGCTTTGTTTTCCCAAAACGCTCAATCGCATAAAAATCAAGATACCAAACGTCATTCAGATAAATTTGTACAAGCTCTTTGGTACTGGTTAGTTTATGAAGTCCAGATACAATGCCATTTTCATTTTTATATTCCTCATATTTATGAAACGTTTTTTTATATTCTTCTATAGTCTTTGTTATGGGTAGTTTTCTTTTTTTACACCAATATTCAAAAGCGTCTAGACCCATCAACAACTCACCAATTTCTGTAATAACGATAAAATTTAATTCTAAGAAAGTTAAAACTTCTTTGGTAATAATATTTCTTTCCGATTTTACTGATTTTATTTCAACTAGTCTATAAATAGTTTTAGGCGCACTGCCCATTTTGACTATAACATTGTCCTCCAACATTTCAGCAAGTATTCTATGAATATATTGTCTTGAAATCTTCAAACTCAATTCTATTTCTTGAATTTTTAGCTCTTTGTTTTCGTTGAAAAGCTTGATAATCTTATCTTTAGTTTTCATTATATTAAAAATTTGAGTGTAAAGATACAAAATTTTTGTTTACAGTAAACCGTTTACTGTAAACAAAAATTATTTATTCCTTCATTCTATTTCTAATATTCATCTTTTCGTGCAATATTCTTATACCATCGACTCTATTTCAGCTGTGAAATCAAAATATTGTTCAAATCTTCAACCGCCTTTTCGCTTATTACAATTTCTACTATTAGTATTTGTAATTTTTGTTCAATTGTTTTAGATTTTCTTCACGATTAAAATTTCTTATTTTTCCACTTTTTTCTCCAATCTCTAGTTCTGTTATTAAAGATTTTTTTGAGTTTCTTCTTGTTCAAAAAGTCTCAATGCCGTTCTTACCACTTCGCTTACCGAATTGTATTTTCCGCTCTCAATTTGTTGATTTATAAATTTTTCGTAATAATCTCCTATTAGAATAGATGTATTTCTTGCCATAATTTAATTTTTTACAAAGATACCAAAAATTGGTATTATTAATGAATTTTTAGATTATTATTTTCGTGTTTCTATTGTTAGATTTTTACGCGAATTATTGATTTAGCATCAAAAACACACTACAAAAACGTCTTTTTTGTTATTATATTGTTACAACTTCTGATTTATATCTTCTACATATTCCGTCTATACTGTCCGCCTACTTCGTAGAGTGCTGCGGTGATTTGTCCTAGCGAGCAATATTTTCCAGCTTCCATCAAGTGGTAAAACAAGTTTTGGTTTTTGAGAGAGGCTTGTTTGAGATTATGTAAAGCTTGCTCTTGGTTGGTAGCAAAGTTTTGGTGTAGTTGGGTCAAGGTATCTATTTGATTTTCTTTCTCTTCGGTAGTGGCACGGATGACTTCACTTGGGATAATTGTAGGTGAGCCTTTGCTGTTCAAGAAGGTGTTGACACCTATAATCGGATATTCACCCGTATGTTTTAGCATTTCGTAGTGCATACTTTCTTCTTGGATTTTGCCACGTTGGTACATAGTCTCCATAGCACCTAGCACACCACCTCGTTCGGTAATTTTGTCGAATTCCATCATAATGGCTTCTTCTACCAAGTCCGTCAACTCTTCAATAATAAACGCACCTTGGATAGGATTTTGGTTCTTGGCCAATCCAAGTTCGTGGTTGATAATCATCTGAATAGCCATAGCACGACGCACCGATTCTTCGGTAGGTGTGGTGATAGCTTCGTCGTATGCGTTGGTATGAAGCGAGTTGCAATTGTCATATATCGCATACAAAGCTTGCAAAGTCGTACGGATGTCATTGAAATCAATCTCCTGCGCGTGAAGGCTTCGTCCACTCGTCTGAATATGGTACTTGAGCATTTGGCTTCGCTCGTTGGCACCATACATTATTTTTAGGGCTTTTGCCCATATTTTTCGAGCTACACGACCTATCACCGAATATTCTGGATCTACACCATTGGAGAAGAAGAAGGAGAAGTTGGGCGCAAAATCGTCGATATTCATTCCTCTCGATTTGTAGTATTCGAGAAAGGTAAATCCATTGGAAAGGGTAAAGGCCAACTGGCTAATTGGGTTGGCACCTGCTTCCGCAATGTGATACCCAGAAATAGACACCGAATAGAAATTTCTAATTTTTTGGTCAATAAAGTATTCTTGAACATCGCCCATCAATTTCAATGCAAAATCGGTAGAGAAAATACACGTATTTTGAGCTTGATCTTCTTTTAGAATATCGGCCTGAACCGTTCCTCTCACTTTGCTAATCGCTTCCGCTTTTATTTTTTCATAAACGTCGTTTGACAAGACTTGATCGCCCGTTACACCCAAAAGCATCAAGCCTAGTCCATCGTTTCCTTCTGGCAATTCATTCGACTGATACGGCGTATAGACAGGTCTCTTTTTGCCTTGGAAAATCGTTGCTATTTTTTTCTCTACTTCTGCTTCCAATCCATTGGCTTTGATATATTTTTCGCATTGCTGATCGATGGCGGTATTCATAAAAAATGCAACCAACATAGGTGCTGGGCCATTGATGGTCATACTCACCGATACATTGGGTTCGCACAAATCAAAACCACTATATAGCTTTTTCATATCATCGAGGCAACAAATAGAAACGCCCGAGTTTCCAATTTTTCCATAAATATCGGGTCTTTTTCCTGGGTCTTCGCCATAGAGCGTTACGCTGTCAAAAGCCGTAGAAAGACGTTTAGCCGGCATTCCCATCGATACATAATGAAAGCGTTTATTGGTTCTTTCGGGGCTACCTTCTCCTGCAAACATTCTTGTAGGATCCTCATTTTCTCTCTTGAAAGGATATACACCTGCGGTGTAAGGAAACTCGCCCGGTACATTTTCCTGAAGATTCCACTTGAGAATATCGCCCCACGCTTCATATTTTGGTAGCGAAATTTTTGGAATATCCAAGTTGGACAAACTTTTGGAATGTGTGGCTATTTTGATTTCTTTGTCTCGAACCTTAAAGATATAAAATTCATCTTTATAACGTTTTACTTTTTCAGCCCAATTTTCAATGATTCTACGGTTGTCTGGCGTCAATTTTTCTTCGAGATTTTTATACAGTTTCTCAATAGATTCAACAGCTGATGTATCATTTGCTTGTTTGGCTTCATCTTTGGCAATCATCAATCCGTAAAGTCTTTGGGCTATTTGACTTTGACTAATAGTATCCTGATTGTATTTTCGAATAGTATCGGATATTTCACTCAAATATCGATTTCTGTGCGGTGGAATGATGTAGATCTTTTCACTTTGTTCCAAAATATCCACATTTCTTATTGGAAATAAATCTGCTGTTGCGTTTGACATATCTTTTTATTTTAAAAATTTAGCTTCTTCTTGATGATTGTTAAATATATAGTTTATATAATAATTTTCTTTGAATTCGTCAAATAATATATACCACGTGGTCGTTTTATTTGCTTCGTATTTGATATAATGAGTTCCTTTCGATTTCAATTCTTCTGGGGTTTGTTTTTTTACTTTTTTATCAAATATGTTTTTTTCTATATTAAATATAATCTTTTCTACATATTGGATAGCAGATTTTTTAAAGCCGAAATAATTTTTTTCATACAAATTATTAATAGTTTCTAATAAATATCGTTGGACGGATTTGGAATAAACTATTTTTGCCACTCTAAACTATTAATAAATTTATACACATTATTTTTCAGTTCTTCCCCCGAAATATACTGTTCATACTTTTCTTCTGGTTCTTCTATACGCGATTCTCTTTTAACTACAGCCAAAATCAAGTCCAAAAAATCTTCATTTTGATTTTTTTCTACAATTTCGATAATTTCTCTTTTCTTTTGATCTATTAGCAAATTCATAATTTAATTCATTTTGGCTTTGAATAATGGAATTTATTGGGCGCTTTGATATTTTTCTTTATACTTTCGAGAAATGGTTCGCATCAAATTGCTGAACAAAAGATTAGTTCCTGGGTCGTTGAACTGCGATGCAATAGAACCATATACTGGCATAGTCTCTGGATCTACATCCCACAAATTATGATTTCTTTGATAAGTCTTTTTTACATCACGGATTGCGTCTTGAGCCCCGCGTTTATCAAACTTGTTGATAGCAACAATATCTGCAAAATCTAGCATATCAATTTTTTCCAATTGCGATGCTGCACCAAATTCTGGCGTCATAATATACATCGATACATCGCTATGGTCTACTATTTCCGTGTCGCTTTGTCCTATTCCCGATGTTTCCAGAATGATTAAATCAAACGTTGCAAGTTTTAGAATTTCAACTGCTTCGTTGACATATTTAGATAACGCCAAATTGCTCTGACGAGTTGCTAAGCTACGCATAAAAACACGTGCGTCGTTTATCGAATTCATACGAATTCTATCGCCTAGCAAAGCACCTCCCGTTTTTCTTTTTGATGGGTCTACGGATAAAATAGCGATTCGTTTCTCTGGATATTCAAATAAGAATCTACGAACAATTTCATCGATCATAGAAGACTTTCCAGCTCCGCCTGTTCCAGTAATTCCCAACACGGGTGTTGGCATTGATTTTTGGCTAGGGAAATTTTGTTTTAACTTATTTTCCAAATCTTCTGGAAAATTTTCGGCAGTTGAGATCAGCTTCGCAAGAAACTTTGCATCTGAGTTTTCAAAAGCTTTTTGAAAAGCTTCTTTATCTTTATATTCTGTATATCTGTCTACCGTTCCTGTAGGAAAATCACATTTAGAAACTAAATCATTAATCATTCCATCTAATCCCATAGCTCTTCCATCGTCTGGCGAATAGATTCTACAAATTCCGTATGCGTGAAGCTCTTCTATTTCTGTAGGAAGAATGGTTCCGCCGCCGCCACCAAAAATTTTGATATGACCACAACCTTGTTCCTTCAGCAAATCAAACATATATTTGAAAAACTCAATATGTCCGCCCTGATAGCTGGTAATGGCTATGGCATTGGCATCTTCTTGAATGGCTGTATTGACAATTTCTGCCACCGAACGATTATGCCCTAGGTGAACCACTTCCACACCTCGTTGCTGGATAATACGACGCATAATATTTATAGCAGCATCGTGTCCATCAAAAAGCGATGCAGCCGTTACTACTTTTATTTTATTCTTTGGAACATAGTTTTGAGGCAAATGTTCTTGATTATTCTGATGCGATTGCGAAGCACTCATTTTTAATATTTTTAAATGCAAATTTAATAAAAAAAGAGTAAATCTTTTTAGTTAAATAAAATTCATTTTAATTAAAGAAATAAAAGGCTCTATTTATATTTAAATATTTGATTTTCAATATTTTATAAATTATAATAATTTTGTTGTTCTCTTTATTGCCATTTTTGTTGAATTCAATAACACCATATTATTTTTTCTCAATCTTTTGGCTTTTAAAAAGTAATGAAGCGCTATATTGTAATTCTTCTTTCTAAATTCTAATTTTCCTTTATGTTGTAATATATAATGATATAATGTTGAATTTTCCTTTGTTAATAACAATTCAATTAATTTTGTTGATTGATTAAAATCATTAATAGAATATAAAAAAATAGCATATCTCAAATTTATTAAATCTAATAAATTTTCATTTTTAATAAATTCTTTTCTACTATAAATTACTTTAAATAAAATTTGAGCAATTTTATATTCTTTTCCAATCCTATATAAATCAGCAATGGAAGACAATTTTAGTAATTTATCTTCAAGATTTATTAGTATAAAATAATTGGATTTACTTAACTTTAATTGATAATTATAAGCAGACTTATTTACTATCTTTTCTTCTAGTGTTTTTTTATCAATATTATAAAACATATTATTGATATTATCTACCTATATATATTAAAAGAATAGCTATATCACTTGGATTAATTCCACTTATTCGTTTTGCTTGACCTACGGTTTTGGGTTGTATTTTTTTAAGTTTTTCTCTTGCTTCTGTTGAAATGCTTGTAAGTTTAGAATAATCAAAATTATCGGGAATCATTAAATCTTCTAGATTTTTTGATTTCATTGCTACTTCTTTTTCTTTATCGATATAGCCCTTATACTTATGTTCTATCTCTGCACTCGTAATTGCGGATTCAGAATATTTATCAAAAATACTCTTTAGTTTATCTATCTTGAAAATTTGTTCCATCGATAATTCAGGACGAGTAAGTATATAGCCCAAAGGTACTTGTTGTTTTAAACTAGCTGTTCCCAATTCATCAAACAAAGAGTTAACATCATCTGGTGTAACTTTTATAGTTTTGAATAGTTCTATTATTTCTTCTACTTCTTTTTTTCTATTTTCTGTCTTTTCTATTCTATCCTCTTTTGCCAATCCTAATTTTTGTCCTAATTGCGTCAATCTAAAATCCGCATTATCGCCGCGCAACAATATTCTATACTCTGCTCTACTCGTAAACATTCTATAAGGTTCTTCCGTACCTTTATTTACCAAATCATCTATCAATACACCAATATAACTTTCATCTCTTTTCAAAACCAAAGGTTCTAAGTCATCAATCATTCTACAAGCATTGATTCCTGCTACCAAGCCTTGACCCGCTGCTTCTTCATAACCAGTAGTACCATTGATTTGCCCTGCAAAAAATAGATTTTTTATCAATTTTGTTTGTAAATAAATATCCAACTGAGTTGGCGGAAAATAATCATATTCTATAGCATATCCAGGACGATACATTTTTACATTTTCAAAACCTGGTATTTGTTTTAAAGCATTATATTGAACATCATAGGGCAATGAAGTAGAAAAACCATTTACATAAATTTCATTTGTATTCCATCCTTCGGGTTCTACAAAAATCTGATGTCTATCTTTATCTGCAAAACGATTAATTTTATCTTCAATACTTGGACAATATCTAGGCCCCACACCTTCAATATCACCATTGAACATAGGACTTCTATCAAATCCTTCTTTCAACGAATCGTGAACCACTTGATTTGTATACGTAATCCAGCAGCATCTTTGTTCTTTTGGTTTTTCAATATCCATAAACGAAAAACCTTCCATAATGGGATCACCCGCTTGAACTTCCATTTTTGTATAATCCAGACTTCTTCCATCCACTCTAGGAGGCGTTCCTGTTTTCATTCTTCCACTCTCAAATCCCAGCGTCAACAACTGTTCCGTAATTCCTGTAGCTTTAGCCTCTGCAGCTCTTCCTCCTCCAAATTTTTTATCACCTATATGTATCAAACCATTGAGAAAAGTACCATTGGTTAATACTACCGCTTTCGCTTCTATTTCTATTCCAAGTTGTGTTTTAACTCCAAAAACTTGATTATTTTTTACCAATAATCCAGCAACCATTTCTTGATATATATCCAAATTATCAATATTCTCTAAATGCTCTCTCCACAGCGAAGCAAACAACATTCTATCATTTTGTGTTCTTGGACTCCACATTGCGGGTCCTTTACTTCTGTTAAGCATTCTAAATTGAATCATAGATTTATCAGATACTATTCCCGATAAACCACCCAGCGCATCTATTTCTTTTACTATTTGACCTTTGGCTACACCACCCATAGCAGGATTACAACTCATCTGGCCTATTACTTGCATATTCATTGTAATTAAGAGCGTTTTCTTTCCCATATTTGCGGCAGCCGCTGCGGCTTCACAACCAGCGTGTCCTGCACCTACTACTATAACATCGTATCTTTGAAACATAAAACCAGTTTATTTTGTATTTAAGGGTTTGATTAAATTATTATTTAATTCTATATGTTCATTTTCTTCTATAAAATTAACGAAGTAATATACATTATTATCTAATATTTCCGATTCTTCAAATGAATTATATAAATAATCTGTAAACATAGATTGAATTATATCAGGATTTGAATATTGTTTTTCTGAAAATGGTTGCGTTTCGTATATAAATAATTGATTATCTCTAAAACGAACTCTCAAATAATCGTCTTTCAAAGCATTTAATAAAAGATAATTATCATTATACAGAATCTTAATATCATTTATTTTATCGAATTGATAAATGGCATAAGATTTATTTATTATAAAATTGCTAATTTGTTTATTAAAATCGACTTTATAATGAGCATTTGAAAGTTTAAAAGATGGATTATCTTTACTTATATAAAACTCAAAATAATTTTGATTATTTTTTGAGTTAAAATGCCACAAATTATTAAAATTAAATATAGGGAAAAAAGAACGAAACGAAGATAATTTACAAGAAACTCTTATTTCATTTTTTTTCTTTTGATCCTTGTTATATCCCATATATGCTAAAAAAGGATTTAAAAGTCCTGGTTTGAAATGAAAATTAACTTTTTCACCATCTATGGTATACTTACCATAAACAAATGTTTTTTTAAGTGAAGTAGTTGAAACAAAATAAAAATTATTATCTTCAAGAAAAACAAATTTATAATTGCTTGTAGCAACATCCAAATTATATATTCCCGAAATATTAGGTATCTCCTGCTCTACTGCTTCATCTTGAGCAATAAGATTTAATTGATTTATTAACAATAAAATTAAAAATATTTTTTTCATTTCTTTTTATTAATGTTCCACGTGGAACTTCAAAAGGTTATATTTACACTGTTCCACGTGGAACATAATTATTTAAATAATTTAAAAACATATTCTCTTCATTTCTTATTTCCTCAATTTCTTCATCTGTAGAATCATTATATCCTATTAAATGCAAAAAACCGTGAATAATTACTCTATATAATTCATTCACTAAAGTAGAATTATATTCAATACTATTCTCTTTAATTTTTGATAAAGATAAATAAAAGTTACCAAAAAGTTTTGATTCTTCTAAAGATAAATCAAAACTTAGAATATCAGTATCGTAATTATGATCTAACGAATCAATATTGAGCTTAATCATATCATCAGATGAAATAAATGAATATTCTAGATATATAGATTCAAAATTTAAATTTAAAGAATCAATATAATTGTTTATAATATCAATATCTATTGTATTAATAATAGAATCAATATTTGTATCTTCTGAATTATTATAAAAAACTATATCAATATCCATAACGTCTAATTCAATATAACATATTTACCACTACTAGGATCAACAGATACTGTAGGTACAATTTTATTCTTTTCAAAAAAATCATATACTTGTTTCAAATTTGACCAAAAAGCTAATAAACTTACATTACTTTTAAAATAATCTAGCTTTAATTTATTAAAATTATTCAAAGTCAATCTTGTTGGAAATATATGAATTGGTATCATCAACTGACCATTATTTTTCGCTATTGCAGAAATTAAATAAATCTCTTTTATCAAATCATCATTCATTGGCAAACAACCTATAGTTTCACACTTTCCGTGTATGTATATATCACCGCCCAATCTTTCAGCTTTTGATAAAATCTTATCGCTTTCATTTGGATAATTAAGCTCTAAAGAAAGATAATACTTACTTGCTGGATTGAATGATTTAATCTCATAAACTCCTTCAGGAATTTGTAAATCTCCTTCCTTTCTTTTAGGACCCAACTCACCAACTGTAGTACAAATTGGATAAGTAAATACGTGTATAAACTTTTGACTATCAATTGAATAAGCCCATAATTCGAGTGTTTTATTCCACTTAAATGCCCTCCAAAAAACTTGTACTTTATTCAACTCAATTTTCTTTAATTTGAATAAACTATCTATTTTATAATATTTTGAATTATAAGCTTCATTTACTCTAGGATACTGTAATTGATCTTTAACAAAATCTTGAGATTTTAATTTTGCAACAAATAAAAACAATAAAAACAATAATCCTTTTTTCATAACAAATTATTTTATTTTAGTTTTTGATTCAAACAAGTAATTTATACTTAACTCCTTATCAAAAGCTTTTGCAAATTTAATCCACTTCTTTTATTATTAAATATATTTTTTTATAAAAAGAAAACTAATAAGTAATAATAATGTGTGTGAATTGGGTAATAACTTTCTTATTTAAACATTGACTTTCTCATTTTCAACAAATATTCAATGTTTTTGAACAATCAAATTATTTATAATACATTCATTTTTATATATTTTATAAGTACTAATAATTTTAATGTTAATTCTTATTATTGATAACTTTATTTATGTTGATTGTGGATTTGGATAGTATTTTGTGGATTGATTCGTTCATACTATTTCATAACTTTTTTACTTTCTACAATTTTAGCTGTATTTCTAATGAAATCAACAATTACAAACATTTTATGTTAGTTATTTCTTTATCAATCTTTTATCCAAAAATATTCAATCCTGGTATATTTGGAACTACATTTTTTACTACACTTAAGAAATAATTTTGACTTTCGCTTAATGCTTTCTTAGTAGCTTCGTTTACCGCTATTTGTTGTTCATCAAAAGAAAGATTAGAAAATCCAGCTTGTAATTCAATAGAAAGAATATCTTTTTTTCCATTGCTTTTTACAATTACAGTATCTTTTGAATCTGAAACTGAAAACTCTTTTGTTTCCAATTCTTCTTTAGCCTTCATAGCTTTATCTTTAATTTCACCAAATTTTGAGAAAATATCAAACATATAATTTTATTTAAGTTTATGCAAATATATAAATAAAAAAAAATACATTAAATTTGTAAAAATTAATTTATCAACATATTAGATATGAATCCTATAATATTGGCAGTAAATGGAAAAGAACCAAAGATTACAAAATCAACTTTTGTAGCGCCCAATGCAACAATAGTGGGCGATGTAGAAATGGGAGAAGAATGTAGTATATGGTTTGGGGCAGTTGTGCGTGGCGATGTTAATTTCATCAAAATGGGCAATAAAGTAAATATTCAAGACAATGCTACCATTCACGGAACATACCAAAAAGCGGGCACAACTTTAGGCAATAATGTATCAATAGGACATAATGCTTGTGTACACGGATGTACTATACACGATAATGTGCTTATAGGAATGAATGCCGTAGTAATGGACAATACTATAATAGAATCTTATTCAATTGTGGCGGCTGGTGCTGTAATTCCCGCTAATACACATATAAAATCAGGAGAATTGTGGGCAGGAGTTCCCGCCAAAAAAATAAAAGATGTTCCTACTTCGCTCAAAGAAGGCGAAATAGAACGAATTGCAAATAATTATACACTCTACAGTTCTTGGTTTAAATAAAAAGATATGTCAATAAAAGTTTTATTTAAAGATACTATAATATATGGAGTTAGTACTATTTTGATGCGTCTATTGAGCTGGATACTTACACCGTATTATACCAATAGATTAAACGGCCCTGTAGAATTGGGAATAATTGGAGAATTGTATGCTTATGTAGCCTTTTTTAATATTATATATATGTTTGGGATGGAAACCGCATATTTTAGATTTGTAAAAGATCATAATGAAAAAGAGGTGTATAATACAGCCCAAAATATAGTATTTTTCGTATCAGCAAGCCTAACAATTCTATTGTTGTTATTAGCAACAACCATTGCTAATGCTATGCATTATGAAGGAAAAGAAATTTATATAAGACTTTTTGCTTTTATTTTGTTTTTTGATAATTTAGTAAATATTTCGTTGGCACAATTGCGTCAAAAAGGACAATCAAAGAAGTTTGTAACATTAAAAACAATCTATATTTTATGCAATGTAATTCTAAATATCATTTTTGTAGAATTTATCATTAGAGGAAATTTTGAAAATATACACAAAGAAGATCAAGTGCTTTGGATAGTGTTG
>JBIPPG010000063.1:0-10434 GCA_044368545.1 Chitinophagales bacterium
ATACTCCAGTTAACGACCTTTTCGTACATAAATGTATCAGCAACAAGTCGTTGAATAGCTATTTTTTGCATAAGATAAAATTGCTCATTTGTAGCAGAAATTAGTTGATTTGTCATTGAATTGCAATCTGGTTTTTCTAAAGTTTTAAAAGTAGGGTTAAATAAGGCTGGCAAACAAGGAAGTGCATCTACAATTATAATTTTTTCAATCAATTCTGGGTAATCCGATGCTAATGCCATAGCTAAACCCCCTCCCATACTATGACCAATAAGTATAGGTTTATCAATTTTATTGTTTTTTATAAAACGGGCAATACTTGCCTCCCAATTTTTAAAAGAAGCATCTTGCATAGGTGCTACGCCCGCAAATCCTGCCATAGTTAATACATAACAAGTATATTTTTTCTCAAATTTGGTTTTGGTTTCCTCCCATACTTCGCCCGAACAAGCAAATCCTGGAATAAAGATTATAGATTTTTTCCCTGCTCCACTTTTATTTATTTCAAAAAAATAGGATTCAGATTGACTATAAATGGTTGCTTTTATAGAAATAAAAAATAAAAAAAATAAAGCAAATCGTTGTTTTTTCATATAATGTGTTAAATGATTAATTTTTAGATACGTGAATACCCCAAATGTTACATTAAATGAGTTGAAATTAACAAAGTAATGAAAAATAAGCTTTAAATTAATATTATAAACGAAAACAATTCACCGAAATTAGTCATCTACTTCGTTACAGATTATTTATAGTATTAAAATACAACTTCATAGTCTGTACCTCATATTTAACCAACTTCATAGATAAATAGCAAGACTAGTATTAAAAGATTCGTTTTTCGGCTGTTTTTCTAAAATTTAGATTTTTTAGAAAAATAATTTTGTTATTTTTCTTTTTGTAGGGATAGCAATAAACAATGCACATTTTTTCTTTTTTGTGTTCTATGTAAACGGTTATGGTTTTGAGATTTTCTTTAGAAATAGGATGTTCTAATTCTTCTAAAAAACTGATTGCTATCATTTTATATTTTTTATACGCGTGATCATTTTTTAATAACTCAGAGTAGGATTTCCTTGTAGCTTCTATATCTTTTGGCGATGACTGATCTGCTATCATACTTATTCCAAAAGTACCTTGATGGTCACAAGTATATATTCCCGGAAAGTATTCGTCGTATGTGGGGAGCTTCATTGTAAGTTTATGGAATTTTACAATGAATTGATCTACTTCTTTTTGCGATTCTCTACTAAATCCTATAGCAGAATTTTTAAAAGAAAATAATGATAATAATAAAGAAAAATTTAATAAAAAAATACGTTGTTTCATATATAAGTGGTTTGTTTTTAATAGGTTATTTGCCTTTTGGACATTTTTTGGTTAAAGATTTATTAACATTACAAAAATAATAAAAGTAAATGAAAATAGAAAAAAATAAATATAACTTTTAAATAAGATTTATAAACTATCAGTTTCATTTAATTGGGGAGGATTTTCAAACCCAATGAAAACTTAACTAGAAAAGTAGAATGTTTTTATTTTGTTGCATTTATCCAATCATTGATGATTTTGGTCAGTTCGGTTTTTCCGTTTTGTATATCTTCCATATTTTTAAATGTTGCAATAGCTCTGTCATTTTCTTTCCAAAGCAACATTTTACTATTATTAGCTATCAATTTGTCTTTTGGTTGTTCCTGTTTTTTTGCTCCTCTATGAAAGATAAGTTGAACTTGTTTTATTAGTGGTTGAATTCTCATTGTAATTCTGTCTTCATTTTCAAAACAATAGTTTGGTCCGTTCCATTTTATGTTTTCAGTTAATTCGGTTATCGCTGTCAAGATATTAACTCGCAATTCATCAATTTCTTTTCTAAACGGATGATTTTGCATATCCAAAAATTCGGTAACTTCTTTGTTTAAATTTATTGTTTTTTTTACCATTATCTTAATATCAAATCGTCTAATTATTCTTTTTGTTCGTGTTGCTTTGCAATTACAGTTAACGTTTCTGCGTATATAAGCCTTGTATTAATATCTCTTTCCATTTATATATTTATAAGTTTTATCATATGCGTCATAAAATGGGGGATCTGTAATCTCGTCTATTATTTTAAAATTTTGAACATCTCTTGAAATTTCTATACCTTGATAAAAAACTTGGTCATTATCTTTGCAATAATTAGAGTTTAAAATTTCTTTAAAGTATTTCGGATTGGCATTTGGAACAATTACAATTGTATCGTCTCCTGCTATTTCAGTATAAACAAATAAATCATTAACAAAATAAATTTGATTACCTGGAATTCGTCTAAAATTTTTTGGATTTATTCCATTTATTTTCTTACCATCTAAATATACAAAGCAACTATCTTTTGAAACATCAAAACATATTCGTTCAAATGTGTTATAATTACATATTTTTCCTTTTGTTTCGCCAAATCTGTAATAATTATATTTATCGATACAAATAAAATCTCCTATATATTTTAATGACTTAGCATCTTCTATTTTTTCTTTCCTATGCGAACGAAAATACATATAGTTATTATCAATTGCAAATTCGTTATCTAGTGCTTTGAAACTAGAATAGTCGCAATCTAAAATTTCTTCGTTATAAAAAATATGTTTGTCATCCTCATAATAACTCCCTAAGATTCTTTTAAAGGAGTCTGCATTTGAGACTTTGTCAAAAATTTGAGCATTGAAATAAACATTGTTTTTATCCTTACCTGATTCGTTAGAAATTGCCACAAAAGTTTCTGAATTTGCCCCTACAACCAAATGACCACAGTAGTATACAAAATTTTTGTCCTTTGCATATTTTGAATAATTTAAGATAATAAATGATTCAGCATCTGCGTCTTCAATGAGTTCTTTTTCTGTATGCCAAGACCACATTCCATCTTTGATATGATCTACCCAATATACTTTTTGTCCATCTATTAGATAGTGTTCACCTATATCACACGAAGTTAATAAAAGCAATAGGAATGCTATTTTAATTTTGTTCATAATTAAACTATATCGTGATGATTTTTTAAACATAAGACATAACGTACAAATTTACGCATTTCGTTAAAATAAAAAATAAAAATTTTAGAGAATCGTTTTTTATAAAACAATTATTTTATTGATAATGAATGATTTAAAGGTTTTTTTAGCATAGTTAATATTTCAAATGGTTCCGCCTGCCTATCCGAGATTAAAGATTTGAGTTATAAAGAGATTACAATTGGGCTTTTTAAGATTAATAAAGCTATTGCTATTCTCAGAAGTATTTTCTAATTTATGGAACAGGAAATATTATTTGCCAATTCAAATCTGGGTTGAATACTTCGTCAAGATTGGAATTATTTTTAGGATACCACGCTCCAAAAAAATCTTCAATCATTCCTTCTGTCATAGTCAAATGTAGGCTATATGGTCTTTTCTGTTTTCGTGTAATATAATCTAATCTATAGTCATCTTCAGGATCAATAAATTTAAAATTTTTGTCTCCAAATGTGTTTCCAATACTTAATATTTCCCAATCTAAACTAAAATCTTTTTTTACATTTTTTGAGATTGAATTTTCAAGTATTTTACTTTGAAGTTGTGCTATCTCGCACAATAGCTTGCAATATTCAATTGTGTCGTCAAATGAAAGATGATGATGTGTTAATCCGTTAGCAGGAAATTTGTATGAAAATATTTCTCTATATTCTCTTGCCCAATCAATAAAGGCTTTAATTCTTGCGCCTTTTTCTTTATTATATTTTGAAATAACATCGCCTACTATATTAATTGTTTTTTTATGAGTCATTTCAAATATTTCGCCATTATTCCAATTATTAAAAGGAGAAGTTAGAAGAACTGCTCTTGAACAATTAAGCAAAGAATAATAAATTAAATATGGCTCAACAATTCTAAGATTTTTTTCATTCGCATATTCGACAGAATTTAATAATAAGCTTGAAGAAAAAATCATCTTTACTGCAACATAATCTCTTGCAACCCATTCAGAATTTAATTGGTCATTCCACTCTTTTGTTAGTTTTACACATTCCTTTTCTAGGCTTTCTATGTTTTTATTAATTTCAAATACTGAAAATTCTGATTCTAAATTTTGATATTTAAAATAATCGTCAATCATATTTGGTAGTGTGGATTTAATATTTCTTAAAACTGAAGTTATTTGCTGTTTTTATTTTTTGACTATTTGTTTTTTAATATCTTCAATGAACATTGATGGATTTTTACCTTTTAATATATTGTCTAACCAAAATGTTTCTAATAATCCTAGTCCATAGTCTGCAACTGGTGCCATTATTGCACCAACAACTGGGCCAGTTATACCACCAATAAAACTCCCTAATCCTTGACCAATTACAAAAGAAGATAAATTTTTAGTAAACTTTCCTTTTGTCGTTTCAAAAAATTTTGTATTACCTTTAACCTGATTTATATATTCTGCAGTAACTTCATTTATATTTGAATTTTCCCCTACTTCGTTAACCCATTTTCTGTAGTATTTTGCGTTTGATAAATGTCTAATCTTAAAAACAGTTTCAAAATCCAATCTTTCACTTAAAAATAGTTCTTTTAAGTTTGGGGTATTTTCTAATTTTAAAATTTCCGTCGTATTTGTAGAAATATTGAAGGCTTTTCCTATATTAGAAAAGTTTTGTTTGCAAATTTCAATATGATCATAATTATCATAACTCTTCATATTGTATGTTGACAGTATTGAAGTTTCAATCACCTTGTGTCCTAATCCTAACAAAATAAATCTTTCTTTTGAGTTTAATTGATTAGGCTCTTTTTCAAAAGGCAGTCCAAGATTTACTAAATTATTATTTGTATATGCATTAATTATTAGTTTCTCTGAATTTGAAGAAATTTTCATTCCATCAGGAACTATATAATTTGAAACGGCTTTCTTTGTGAAATTTCTTTTTACATCTTTTGACAAGTTGAAATTAGAAAGTGCGTAACTCACATTTCTTTCAGGGTCTAAATCTTCTTCTGACAATGTCCCTGAAGCAATTGGTGGTTGTCCAAATATTACTGATTGGTCTATTGTTCCATCTTTCTGTTGTCGCCCATTACTTGTCATAAGTATAGGAGAATAAATCATAATTTTTATATAGCCACTTACTAAAAGTCTTTCAACTACCTCAATTCCAAGTCTACTGATTAAAAATGTTAGTGCAAAATTTACTCGATTTGTACTAATTGTTATTTGGTCAAAAATTAATAACTGTTCAAATAGTTCTGCAAGAATTTGAAGATCTTGCTCTTTTGATAGTCTTGGGTTGTCAAAACTATATGGTGAACCAATTTTGTTATTAAATACTTGACTTTTCATTTTAGTAAGAGAGCATATAAAAATTGCATACGATTTACAAATTTACAAATTTCGTAAAGATAAAATATTTAAAAAAACTTAAATTTTATTATTCAATACGTATTTTTTTGATAATGTGTATTTTATGTTTTAAGATATATTTGAATTGATAAATTATATATACTTTATCAAAATATGCCGACAAAAAAGCCTCACAATAATTGCAAGGCTTTTGGAGAATCAGTGGGGTCTATTTTATTGAGAATTTAGCGCCTATATACATTCTTCGTCCGTCCATTGGCCCCCAAATCATACCGCCGTCAAAGCGTGCATCGTTTGGATGAGAACTCATGAGGATACGATTGTGTTGCATAAAATTGAAAATATTTTCAGCACCTATATACATGTCAAAGGTCTCGTTGGGGATAAAATTGAACTGATGATGTAGAAGCACATGCCAAGGCGATTCAGATTCCATCAAGCCATTGGTATTGGGAATGCGGGCTGGTCCATTGAGTAGGAGCGTGGTGGACATTCTCCATTTTTGATTGTGGGTAGCTACCGTTAGATTTGCCAAAAACTTGTCATTTTTGAGCAAGGGAATACTTTTTTGTTCACCCGAATATATCGCATAAGCTTGGTCGTTTTTATAGGAAAGTTTCAATTGTACTTGTTTTGAAAAATTGAATGTATTTTCTACTTGGAGGCTTTGCGCTCGCGATTGATCTTGGAGGTAAAAAAGTTTTAATTGTGTAGGCGATTCTATATCAAAAAGCATTTGATTTTGGAACAACGTAAGGAAATAACTCGCTTCAAACACCGATGGAATCCCTGCCAATTTATAATCAAATTTGTAGGCGATACCGCTGTTCCATGCTTTTTCGGCTTCGTATGTGCTAGGAAGTGTCAACGTTCTATTTGATACCATAAAACCTATGCTCTCGCTAATCATAGCAGGCGTTCTAAATCCTAATCCTGAACTAATTTTCAAGGTATGTTTGGAACTTGGTGCCCATTTGATATCGATACGTGGCGAAATGAAAACGCCTAAGGTTTGATGCCAATCGGCACGGAATCCCGAAATGATTTTGAGGGTTTCGGCATTGTAGGTATGTTCGGCAAAAAGTCCGTTGACGATGTCCAATTTTTCAAATTGATTAGAACCAATTTGTTCATTTAGCTTGTCATAATGAAGGCTATAGCCCGCTTTGAAGCTGTTTAGATTGTTGAAAAAATCGGATTGGTAAATAGCCATAATATTGCCAAAATATTGCTGACTGTTTAGGGCATTATTGCCAATATTTCCTTTTTGATTTGTATAATTTAAGCGATAGGTCATCGCAAGGCTGTTGTTTTTGTCGGTTTTAAAATCCCAAGCGGTTTTGAGCATAGCTTGAACTTCCTGCGTGTTTTGGTCTATGGTGTATGGATTGGGGATTTCTTGAAGCAATTGTCCTGCATTGATTTGATTGTAAGCGTATTGTATGCCAGCATTGACAACCAATCCTTTGTCGCCAATATAGTGCCATTTGTTCATAAAATTGAGATTGAAAAATTGGGGCATATCTACAAATCCGTCATGATTATTGTCAAACTTGGCTCTGGAAAAAGAGGTATGCGCAAAGAAATTAGTAGCTAAATGGTCATTGAATTTTCGTCCAGTAATGAGGTTGAAATCCGATTTGGCAATTTCGGAAATATATCCGTTTAGAAATAATGTTTCGGTAGTTTGAGGACGTTTAAAGTCAATATTTATTTGTCCCGAGATATTTTCAAATCCATTGGCTACCGAACCGATTCCTTTATTGATACCAATACGCTCAATCCAAGGACCTGGAACGAGTTCTAATCCTAATTTTTGGGATAAACCTCTATGATAAGGCAGTCCTTCCCATAATTGCTGTGAATACACGCCATTGAGTCCGAGGAGCTGAATTTCACGTCCGCCCATTACGCCGTCGGAATAAACTACGTCTACGGTGTTGCTGTTTTCAAAGCTTTCGGCTAGGTTACAACAAGCTAGTTTTCCCAATTCGCATTTGTCTACTACTTCGGTAGAAATAGTATGAATATTATCTTTTTTCTTATCAGTAATGACGGCACCTTTTGAAATTTTGGGTTCTAGTTCTATCAGTAATGGAAGCGTGTCCAAAACTTCTGCTTCTTGGGGTTCAAATCCCATTTTTTTGAAGATTAAATGATGTTCGCCTTCAATTTTTTGAATGGAAAATGCGCCATCGGAGTTGGTAAAAACACGTTTTGAAGGACTGTTTTCCCAATGTACGAGTACCTTGTCTATTGGACTGCCTTTTTGATCATTGACAAAGCCTTGAATTTGTTGGCTTTTTATGTGTAAGGCAATTCCAAAAAGAAATATAATTATAAAATATGATTTTTTCATGTGTTTTAATTGATTTTATTGAAGAAAAGTGAGGGGATATATAGCGTTTTTATACAAAAAAGCTACCGAAACTCCCCGTGGTGCGCAAGTGATAGAGGCGATATCCTCCTGAGGTAACGAAAGGAGATAAAGCCGATAGCACGTCCGAAGGTGCGCCCAATTTTTTTTTAATCAATTAAAATGCTAACAGTTCCATACGCACCTGAAATCACGTTGGGACTGAATGCGTGGAAAATTTGATGGGGTTTCAAATAATGACTCATGACTGAGCGGTGATATAAAATATGATGAAAATGAGTGAACCGAAATGAGTTTGTTTTCGGTAATTCGAGTCGTTTTTTTTGAGTGCGTTTCTTGAGTTTGTTCAAAGTTTTGGATAGTGAAAAGCTGATGTGTGGTACAACAAGACGCTATACATGAACTCTCGCAAGTGGTCTCGCCCGAACAGCAAGATTCGGATTCTTCCTCCGCATGGCAACAATCGGAAGGCCATAACGGATTGTATTTTAGCCATTTGAAACCATCTTTTGACTCGCTGTAGGTGAATAGCACCGCACCACTCAAAAGCTGGAGCAGTAGAACGGGAATCAAAAAGAGCTTTTTGTTAAATTTCAAATCAAAACTTTTGACAAAAATACATGAATTATGAAAAAAGCGCGTCTTTTTTTGCGATAAATGATTACTTTTGTGCTATAAATTTTATATTTTTATGAGTTTAGCGCCCCTTTTGACGAGCAAGAATCTTTCGTTTGATTTTTCAAAAAAGAAAATAGCCATTGTATGCAGTAGTTATCATGGAAAAATTACGGATGTGCTACTAAATGGCGCTAAAGAAGTTCTGAAAATCAATGGAGTAGGAGAGGTGTGCCAGTTTGTAGTTCCGGGAGGTTATGAATTGCTCTATGGTTCGCTCAAAAGTATCCGTGATGTAGAAAATTTGGATGGAATCATTACGCTAGGCTGTGTGATAAAAGGCGATACGGAGCATGATGTGTATATCAATCAAGCGGTGGCAGAAGGTTTGGCGGATATACAATTAAAATATCAAATTCCCATTGGATTTGGATTATTGACGGTAAATACGGAGCAACAAGCCTTGGATAGAAGCGGTGGAAAGTTAGGAAACAAAGGCGAGGAAGTGGCTATGGCTGTACTGCAATGCTTGGCTGAGGGCGTGGAGAAAATATCTTAACAATTTTTATATTTTTGTTTGATTTGCAATTAATATTTTTGCCGAAATTTTATGCAAATAACAAAATAAGATGAAAAATAAATATTTTTTGTTTAAAAAACCTGTATCTCTCTTTTTAATTTCATTCGCTTTTTTTATGGCATGCGAATCGCCTTTTGATAAGAGTTCAAGTAAAATAAAGTTGAATGGATATGATGTGACTTTGAAAAGAACACATGATAAATATAAGATTTATGATGCCTCGTGGAATAATACGTATACCTATATAGAAATATACAACGATACGCTCCTGCAATGGGAATACGAAAAAAATGGTACTTATTTTGATAGAGCTGTAAAAATTCCGCAGGGAGTGCTAAAAGGAAAATATGGTTCTAAAGGAGATACTTTTACTTTTGTAGACTATAGTTTTCAGTAACGTTTTATTGAAAAATTAATTATTATATTTTCGTAAAATATCAAGTGCTTTTTCAAAATCTTTTGGATACGGGCATTCTATATAATGTTCCTCTTGGGTAATGGGATGCACAAATGCTAATGACTGAGAATGAAGCGAAAGACGCTGAATAATAGAGCGTTCTTCTTCTAGGGTTTGTTTGAATTTGGGTTTGAGCTGTGATACAAAAATGCCATTTTGTGGATTGTACAAAGGGTCAAAAGCTAAAGGCGTGCCAATAAATTTAGCATGAACTCTGATTTGGTGTGTACGTCCTGTTCGGATATCGAATCCTATTAAACAATTTCGTTTATATTGTTCCAATACTTTGAAAAAAGATACTGCCAGTTTTCCTTTTTGATTTCCTACTCTATATGTTCCTGGAAATTGAAGGTTTTCCTCTATGAAATTTTCTATCAATCCTTCTTCTTTCATAGGTTTGCCTGATACAATGGCATGATATATTTTTACTATTTCATGTCTTTCAAATAAGGGGCTAAACGCTTTTTGTGCCGTCTCATTTTTCGCAAAAATGATTAATCCCGAAGTGTCTCTATCTAATCGATGAATTAGACGCAATTCTTCATTATTTTTTTTGAGATAATCAAATAAATTGGGTTCTTTGCCCAATCTATCTTTTATGGTCAATAAGCCAGAAGGTTTGCTAACGGCAATGATATGATCATCTTCAAATAAGGTTTGTATTTTTTCTTTCATTTAATTTTTTATGATACCACAAAAGTAAGTCATTCGTAGTTTTTGGATAAAAAAAAAGGTAGCTGAGAATCCTCAACTACCTTTATATTTGAAATGGCTAATGATTAATATCTATAAAAATCAGCTTTATATGGGCCTTCTACTGGAACACCAATATAACTTGCTTGATCTGGAGATAAAACTTCCAATTCTACACCGATTTTTTCTAAATGTAAATGTGCCACTTTCTCATCTAAATGTTTTGGCAAAACATATACTTGATTTGAATATTTGTCTGAATTGGTCCACAATTCTAATTGAGCCAATGTTTGATTTGTAAATGAGTTAGACATTACAAAAGATGGATGTCCCATAGCACAACCTAGA
>JBIPPG010000371.1:0-2511 GCA_044368545.1 Chitinophagales bacterium
TATTGATTTTGAGGCTGTACGAGCCAGCAGCCACATTGGGAAGTGTAAATTTCCCCCCATTTTGTGTTTTGGTCATATTGATAGGTTTGCCAGCGCTATTGAGTAGCGTCACCGATGCAAAATCCACGCCTTTTTTGGTGTCCTGATGCTTAATTTCTCCCAAAATCTGAACGTTTTGAGCCAAAATATTTGAAAATGAACCTAATAAAACCAGAACGAGCGAAAAAAATCTTAAATACATCAATATAACTTATTTGGATTGTCTAAAAACAAATAAACAATAAAAAACGAAATTAAGTTTTATATGAGGTAGTTTTTTTCTAAAAAGTTATGTTTGAAGCTATTTCCAGTTGCAAATCCCGTTATTCGGGGCTATTCGCTGCTATCTGGGCTAATTTATAAATAGTGTATTTCTTCTGGAATGCAAAATATTCAAAAAGACCTTTTCTTATAGGTTAATATCCTTCATTAAATTGTTTTTTGCAAAATAAATTCGTATATTTGTATCTGAAAATAATGTATGAAAACAAAAATAGTATTCAATTTGAAAAAGATTTTAGTCGTACTTATTTTCTATTTTATAATTATGTTAAAGCTTTAAAATCAAAAATAAAATGGCAAAAATAAAAATTGAAAACACAGAGATTACTATTTTATCCGTAAATGACTCCGATTACATCTCTTTGACTGATATGGCAAAAAGTCAATATCAAGAAGTTTTAATTTTCAAATGGTTAAGTTTGAAAAGCACTATAGAATATATAGGAGAATGGGAAACACTTTACAATCCTACTTTTAATTATACCGAATTCGGTATAATTAAAAATGATGCAGGAAGCAATAATTTTGTACTTTCAACTAAAAACTGGTGCGAAAAAACAAACGCAGTTGGAATTATAGCAAAAACGGGTAGATATGGTGGTACTTATGCTCACAAAGATATTGCTTTTCATTTTGGTATGTGGATTAGTGCAAAGTTTCAACTATTATTGGTTAGAGAGTTTCAAAGACTAAAGGAAGAAGAAAATAATAAACAAAAATTAGAATGGAACTACCAACGCTATCTCACCAAGGTAAATTATCTAATCCATACGGATGCAATTAAAGACCATTTAATTCCTGCCGAAATTGAAAAAAAGCAATCTTCTATTATATATGCCAATGAAGCTGATGTACTCAATGTTGCACTATTTGGAAAAACAGCCAAACAATGGCGAGATGAAAACCCCAATGAAAAAGGAAATATAAGAGATTTAGCTTCAATTGAACAACTTGTAGTCCTTTCAAATATGGAAAGTACCAATGCACTACTTATTCATCAAGGCATTACACAAAGTGAAAGATTGTTTCACCTAAATAAATTAGCCATTACTCAAATGAAATCGCTTTTACAACATAGTCCTAAAAAAATTCTGTAAAACAGAAAAAGATACTACAATCTAGCTTATATGGTTTAAATTTTTATTATAAGAATTGTATAACTTATTGTATTTTCGTCTAAAATTTATTTAAACATTATTATGGAAAAAACTAATTCAGGTTTTGATTGGAGTTTAACTTACTTCCTAATTCTTTTAACACAAATACTACTTATGTTTTTTGGGTTATTTGTTAAAACAATTACATTTGGTTGTGGTTTAGGCGATATTATTTGGTGTTTTTATGGTTTTTTGAAATTATTTGTTCTATTATTCTAATTTTTATAAAACCATATAGTAGAAATAAATATAAAATAGGTTCATTAATATGTGTTTTATTTATACTTTTTATCTTTTATAAAGCAACTTTGGGTAGAGATATAGAATATCCTTAGAATGGAAATTTATTCTATAATCATAAATAATAATATAGTAGTTACGAAGAATTAGCCCCGATAGAAGCGAATATCCTCTGTAGCAAAGCGGAAGAGATAGTAGCGAATAGCGGGATTAGCTCTATAAAAAAAACTTTTGAAAAGGAGATATTAGCGAATAGCCCCGAAAACGGGATTTTCAACGGGATTAGCTCCAAATAATCAAAAAAGAAAGTTTAGATTAGTCAATGTCGTTTAAACGAGAAGAATTATATCCCTTGCAAGAACGCACAAACTTTGTCCAAAATCTCGGCTACTTTGGCTTTGGATTCGGCTTGGCAGTATACACGAAGAACAGGCTCGGTTCCGCTAGCACGTATCATTAGCACACGCTCGCCTTCTAGGTGATATTTAAAACCATCAATAGTTTCAAGTTTTTCTACAGCAATATCCGCTAAGGTATCTATTTTTTTGGTGTTGCAATATTCCAGAATAGCTTGTTTTTTGGCTTCCGTCAGTTTGAGGTCATTTCTACCATACGCAAAAGCACCTACAATTTCATTCACCTCATCGATTAAATCTTGAAGTGATTTGCCCGTTTTAGCCAAATATTCAAGGATAATCAACGCATCCCAAATTCCGTCGCGCTCAGGAATATGACCTGCTACCGATATTCCTCCGCTTTCTTCGCCACCTACAAGCACGTTGCCCTCTTGGAT
>JBIPPG010000338.1:0-2953 GCA_044368545.1 Chitinophagales bacterium
GCTACAAAATGGTCGTCGTGCAGTCCATATCCCTTAGAAAAAATAACAGCTATAAGCCTTACTAGAAATGCAGCAAAAAATATTTTTTTAATTTCTTTATTCATCTTTAACTTTTGTAATTTTTAAACAAAAGTACTTTGTTTATTTATATCTATTTAAAAATCTTCAACCAAAAACAACAATAAAAGCTTTATTATGCCTATTTTTGCAAAAAAAATTTATGAAAATACTTCTACTTTCTATTATTTCAATTTTATTATTTGGCTGTTCTTCAAACAAAACAGAAAATTCAAAAAATTATAATTTACTTGTGAAAAATGGTAAAATCGACTCTGTTTTCAAAGCTTATAACATCCAATATATAGATTCTACTGGGTTTGAAGACTTTTTAAAATCGAAAAACAAATTAGTAATAACTCATACTATGAATCCTACCTGTGGCACTACTCATAACTATGCCAAAACTATTGGAGAATTGAATAAATCTAGCAAATACCATAACATTGTTCTGCCTTTTTGTATGATAGATTCATCTATTGACTTTGGGATTAATGAAATTAGTATGTTGAAACAAAAAGGATTAACCCAATTTTTTTTCAAAAAAGGAAATTTTAATTATTTTCAAATTCTAAAAAAAGACATAAAAGAGAATGTTCTTTTTTTGTATTTTATGATGGCGAATTTATTGCAGCACTAGATGAAGTAAACGCAACTATTTTAAAAAACAAAATTGATAGTGTTCAAAATTCAAATTGACCTGCCCCAAAAAAATTAGTTTTCATATATTTGTAAAATTAATAAAAAATGGCATCATGAGCTTCAAATCCTATAATCCAAAAGAACTATCATTGCCCGAAATTCATGGCTTTATGCTATCTTCGGTTGCCCCTAGACCTATAGCACTTGCAAGCACGGTAGACAAAGATGGGGCAGTAAATTTAGCGCCTTTCAGTCAATTCAATGTTTTCAGTACCAATCCACCTATCATGATTTTTTCGGCTAGTGTGAGCGGACGTACGGGTGAAACCAAAGATACTTATAAAAATATTAAAGAAAATGCTGAAGTTGTCATCAATATTGTAGAATATGACATGGTATTTCAAACTTCGTATGCGAGTAGCGAATTCAAAAGAGGCATTAATGAGTTTGAGAAAGCAAATTTTACGCAACTAGCTTCGGAGCTTGTTCGTCCGCCACGAGTAGGCGAAAGTCCCGTAAATTTTGAATGCAAAGTCAATCAGGTGATAGAGTTTGGGAATGTGGGCGGTTCTGGAAATATTTTCATCTGCGAAGTCGTAAAAATTCATATCAATGAACGCGTTTTGGATGCGAATGGCAAAATTGATCCTTTGAAAATCAATCAAGCGGGACGATGCGGTGGTGGCTATTATGTGGCTTTAGACCCCTCAAAAATGTTTGAAATAGCGCAACCACAAGCTAATATTGGCATTGGAATTGACGTTTTGGATACCGAAATTAAAAACAGTAAGGTACTGACGGGAAATAATCTAGGGCAATTGGCACTGAATTTAGATTTTCCAACTACTGAAGAAATTGAAGATTTCAAAAAAACAGAAAGCTACAAATATCTCAATGCTTTTGAAGGCGAAGAGCGCACACTTCAATTCCACAAAGCGGCACAAGAAATGCTCATGAGTCACAATATAAAACTAGCCCTAACGGCGTTGTATGCTATATGATTTTTCAAAATATTTTAGATAAATTAAAAAAACGATGGGAAGTTTCTAGCAATTTTGAAGTGCTGATTATTTTCACTGTTTTTGCTATTACAGGCTCAACTTCGGCGTATTTATCCAAACCCTTTACAAATGGGCTGGGAATAACCAAAGAAGCATTTGGCTGGATAGCAATTCCCATTCGTTTAATCATCATTTTCCCCATTTATCAGGTACTTTTAGTCTTAATTGGCTCAATTTTTGGGCAATTTCGTTTTTTTTGGAAATTTGAAAAGAAAATACTCAAACGCATACGCTTAGAGGGCATTGCAATTTGGATTGAAAAAAAATGGTTTTGATTTATTTTTCTATAAAAAATTAAACAAATATGATTCCCTTTCGCATAGAGTCCAAATATAAACCCGCAGGCGACCAACCTAAAGCAATTAGTAGCTTGGTGGAAGGACTGCAAAATGGAATCGACCATCAGACACTATTGGGTGTTACAGGAAGTGGAAAGACATTTACCATAGCCAATGTTGTAGAACAAGTGCAGCGTCCCACAATCGTTATCACACATAACAAAACCTTAGTGGCGCAGCTCTATGGCGAGTTCAAGCAATTTTTTCCCGATAATGCGGTAGAATATTTCGTATCGTACTACGATTATTACCAACCCGAAGCGTATTTGCCTTCATCGGACACTTATATCGAAAAAGACTTATCTATCAATCAAGAGATTGAAAAACTGAGACTTTCTTGTACCTCATCGCTCCTTTCGGGGCGCAGAGATGTACTGGTAGTAGCGTCGGTTTCGTGTATCTATGGTATGGGAAATCCACACGAATATGCCAAAGGCGTGGTGCAAATAGCTACAGGCATCAAAATGACCCGAAATTTCTTTCTAGCACGGCTTGTAGATGCGCTGTATTCTAGGACTACAGGCGAATTGGCTCGTGGCAATTTTAGAGTCATTGGCGATACGGTAGAAGTTTTTCTTCCCTATGCCGATATTGGGTATAGAATAGGATTTTTCAACGATGAAATAGAAGAGATAGAAAGTTTCAATCCCTTGACAAACAGAAAGATAGAGTCAAAAAACCAGCTAGCTATTTTCCCCGCCAATATGTATGTAACGCCAAAGGAGTTGCTCATTCAATGTATTCATGAGATTCAAGACGATTTGAAACTCCAAGTGGATTATATGAAAAGCATTGGGAAGCATATAGAAGCAGCACGATTGACCGAAAGAGTCAATTTTGATATAGAAATGATGC
>JBIPPG010000339.1:0-2933 GCA_044368545.1 Chitinophagales bacterium
AGACGTTCGGCTACCTGTAATAAAACTACCGCCAAAACAAAAAACAATACAAGGTCTTTTGCTTTCTACATCGTTTTTTGGTGTGTACAAATCCAAGCTCAAGGTTTGATTTGTGCCACCGTACGTTGTGTTTTGACCAAAGGTATAGGTGTTTTGTCTACCTCAAAGAGGCTGTCTACTTATCGATTGCCACATTGGCAATAAGAAAGAGTACAATATAAAAATGTAATTAAAAGTAGAAGTTGTTTCATAAGCAGCGATTTTTAGATATCCGCTACAAATCTAATTTAATGCTTGAATAGTGCTAATACATTTTTAATTGAAATATTTTGAATGTTAGAAAAGCATAAAGTTGTATAGAATATTTTTATCTATATTTTGTCTTGCAACGGTCTCTATTTTTTTAAATAAACAAAAAAAGTAATGTATAGCACTTCAATTTTAAGTTGACTCTCAACGGTTTTTAACTTAAAACAAAGAAAAATAAGGAATGTTTTTTTTACTAGTTAAATTTTTCGCGCTACAACACCGGCCTCACTTCAATCTTATCTCCCAAATCAAACGTAGGGCATTCGCGGGCTAATTCCATCGCGTGTTCAAGATTTTCGGCTTGTATGATATAGAATCCTCCAAAGGCTACTTCGGGATGCAGAATTTCATCTACCATAATGGTGCCATTTTCTCTCGAAAGCATTACGCCTTCTTCATCTATGCCGTATCCATCGATAAAAAAGCCTCTTCGCGATAAATCCATTGCCCATTTTTTGTGCAAATCGATGATTTCATAGAGTTCATCCATCGAACGCTCTTGGGTAATGTCTTCTCGAATGATTAGAATAAATTTTTTCATCTGTTAAGGTGATTTTAGTCAATTAATACATTTCCCGTCATTTCTTTTGGGATTTCTATTTCCATAAGCCTCAAAATTGTAGGCGCTACGTCGGCTAATTTTCCCGATTGTACTTGTTTTGCCTTGGGCGAAATGACAATAATAGGCACTAAATTCATCGAATGCGCCGTATTGGGGCTTCCATCGAGGTTTAGCATATAGTCGCTATTGCCATGGTCCGCAATGATTACTAGCTGATATTCTTGCGATATAGCCAAAGGTACAATTTCTTTTAGGCAATTATCCACGGCTTGTGTAGCTTTTACGGCTGCTTCAAAAACGCCCGTATGACCCACCATATCGGTATTGGCAAAATTGACGGCTATAAAATCTTTTTTACCTTCTTTGAGTATTTCTACTAACTTTTCTTTTATGATTGGCGCCGACATTTCGGGCTGTAAATCATACGTAGCTACTTTGGGCGAAGGCACTAGCACTCGGTCTTCTCCTTCAAAAGTATTTTCTCTACCACCCGAAAAGAAAAACGTTACATGTGGATATTTTTCGGTTTCTGCCATTCTTGTTTGGCTTTTTCCTGCTAGGGATATCACCTCACCCAACGAATTGAGGATATTGTCGTTTCGGAATATCACCGCTACATTTTTGAAATCTTTGCTGTATTCCGTCATGGTGGTATAATGCAATTGAAGTGGATGCATATTCCATTCGGCAAAGGCTTCTTGTGTGAGCACTTGTGTTATTTCTCTACATCGGTCTGTTCGGAAATTGATACAAAACACCGCATCACCCTCTTTTATGGGTTCAAAATTTTCGGTCAATATGGGCTTCAAAAATTCATCTGTCTCGCCAGCATCATATCGTTTTGCTATGGTTTCTAGGCTATGAGTACTCTGTTCGCCCTCTCCATGAATGAGCATATCATACGCCAATTTCACGCGCTCCCATCGTTTGTCTCTATCCATGGCATAGTATCTGCCGCATATTGAAGCTAATTTGGCTTTTTTAGTGGATAAAAAAGTCGTAAAATCGCTGAGTAGTGGCAAACCACTTTTGGGATCGCAATCTCTGCCATCGGTAAAAGCATGGATTTTTACATTGCTCAGTCCTGCATTTTCGGTATAATTCACTACCGCTTTGAAATGATTTGCGTGGCTATGTACACCGCCATCGGAGTACAATCCTATAATATGCAACGTTTTGTTTTGCGATTTGCAATAATCAAAACACGCTTGTAACGTGCTGTTTTGTTCCAATTCTCCCGTGTCTACAGCATGATTGATGCGTTGAAATTCTTGATAGACAATCCTACCTGCACCGATATTCAAATGCCCTACTTCACTATTTCCCATTTGTCCTTGGGGAAGTCCTACCTCTGTGCCGTATGTTACAAGGCTTGCATGAGGATATTTAGCCAAAAGTTCGTGGAAATAAAGCGGTCCTGCATTGTCAATGGCACTTCCTTTTTTGTCTATTGCTGTTCCCCAGCCATCGAGTATGAGTAGAAGGGATTTTTTGGACATATTATTATTTTTTAGCGTTCATTTTTCGGATTTCTTTCAAGAACGTAGATGCAAAAATAAAATCATTGAGATTTTCGTTTTCGGTATTCAAAACTTCCTTGTTGGAGCCTTCCCAGTTTTTTTCGCCTTCAAAGAAATATACGATTTTATCGCCTATTCCTATTACGGAGTTCATATCGTGGGTATTGATTACGGTAGTAATATTAAATTCTCTTGTGATTTCTTGAATCAATTCATCGATAACAATTGCGGTTTTGGGATCTAAACCCGAATTGGGTTCGTCGCAGAAAAGATATTTTGGATTCAATACAATAGCACGCGCTAGAGCTACACGCTTCATCATTCCTCCCGAAATTTCCGAAGGATATTTTTTGTTGGCATTGACAAGATTCACCCTGTCCAAACAAAAATCTACTCGTGCTTTTTTCTCGGCAAATGTCATATTGGTAAACATGTCCAAAGGGAATTTTACATTTTCTTCTATGGTCATAGAGTCAAACAAGGCATTTTTTTGAAAAAGCATACCCATTTCTTTTCGCAGTACCGATTTTTCTTTTTGATTC
>JBIPPG010000374.1:0-2914 GCA_044368545.1 Chitinophagales bacterium
GATTCAGGTGCCGACGAAGAGGATGGATACTTTCATGCGAGAGAATGGGATCCGGAATATCGGATTTCTTAAGCTTGATGCGGAGGGATATAATTATGAGATATTGGAGGGATTCGGATCGTACATTATGAATGTGGCATGTATACACGTGGAGGCAGAACATGAGGAGATATGGCAGGGGCAGAAAACATATGAACATATAGCAGGCCTGCTCCTGAAGAATGGTTTCGAGCTAGTCTTTTTCCAGCGATATATGTCTCAGTCTGATTCCTTTTGGGTTAGAAGAGAATTTATCAAGACAGAAAAAAACAATCATAATTATTAATAGGCTTGGTATGCGTATTGATGAATTCGAAAAACAGGTTATACGGAGCAAATCTGTTTTGATAGTGGAGCCCAACCCTTATCATGGGGAGATACTGCCTGGTTTCACAACATATTTTCAGGATCTCGGATTTTATGTGGATCTGTTTACAAGAAACGAGGTTCATGCGGAAAGTCCCTTTTCGCTGTTTCGGAACAATGCCCCGAGAATATTTCATGGGGATTCTGCGGAAATAGCTACAGCTCTAAAAGACGAGAGGATTTCAGAATATGATTATATTTTCTTTAGCACGAATGTCCTCTGGGAAAGCGGCGTATTTGTTGGAAGTTACCTTTCCTATCTCGGATTTGTTCCGAAGGCAAGATTCGGAATTCTCGCCGTTGAACATAATCTTCCTTTTTTGATCGAAGACGGCGCGGAATACCAATTGCGTCAGGGCAGGGTATTCACTTTGTCGGAGGAGGCATATGGGGGGGGGGAGACGCTGATGTTGAACCCGCATCGTTTTGGTGCAGCGGATTACGGGAAAAGGAACGACCATGTGACACGATTTGCCGTTGTCGGAGGGGTAAGCCGACAGGCAAAAAATATCGATTTGTTGTTTTCGTCGGTCCAACGGCTTTTGGAAGAAAGGCGGGGAAATTTTGATGTCACTATCATTGGCTCTGGTGAATTGGAGATACCTGATCCATTGCAGGGGCACATTAAGTTTTTAGGGAGGAAGGATTTTAATGCGCTTTATAGTACGATGACCGAGGTCGATTATCTTCTACCGCTGCTAGATTCTGGGAGGCCGGAGCATGAAAAATATCTTCATGGAACGTCGAGTGGAATCGTCCAGCTAAGTCTCGGCTTCCACGTTCCGATGGTCATCGATGGGAAATTTTCCGAAAGGTATGGTTTCGCCGAACGGAATTGTGTTAGGTATGTGGAATCGGACCTATACTGGGGGATGTTGGATGCGATTCAAATGAAAGGCGAAACGTATGACGAGATGAGAGATCAGATCGAGTTAAAGGCGTCTGAAGTCTATTCGAAATCATTGGGCAATCTCAAAGCGGCGCTTATGCAGTGTGAGAACAATGCTACATCAGCTAGCATCGTTGATGACGCGACCTTGGAGGTCCTCAGACTCAGGGATTTACGAAATTCTCTCTCAGAAGAAATAAATTCTCTCTCAGAAGAAATAAATTCTCTCTCTGAAGAGATAAAAAGAATGAAGGCCTCTAAATTTTGGAAGCTTCGCGGATTGTATCTTTCACTTAAGAATAAAATTGGGCTTAGATAAGCTAGTCGCTCTTAAGAGCATCTAGTATGCATGTTGCCCTCCGCTCCCAGGAGTTCTCCGCGGCCTGATCTAACAATCTCGACCTCATGTCGGGGTCACGGCCCAGAGCAATCGCCTTGTCCAGATTTCGGATGAACTCATCGCTGGATACGGACATCAGGACGCCGTCATAACCATGGCATTCGCTAAGATTCTCCGTGCACACGACGGGTTTGCCCATGGCCATATACTCAAACAACTTGAGCGGTGACGTGGACTGTGCGATGAGTCTGTCGCCAAATGGTATGGTGCAACAATCGAAGTGCGCCGAGTAAAGCGGCAACTCCGCGTACTTCTTGGCGCCGAGGAAATGGACATTCGCGCGAAGTTCCAAGTTTTTCAAATTGTCCTGATAATCAACGCCGATATAGACGAATTCGAAATCGCTTCTTTCGGACGACATGCGATTGATCAGTTCCCAATCCAACCACCCTGCCATGGCGCCGTAGTAGCCGACGATGGGCTTTCCTTTCGACAGAATCGTTTTGAGATCGGATGGAACTTTCGTTGTATCCACGGAAATGAAGTCAGCCAACTGGACGGCGTTTTGAGCCAGCAGAACCTTTTCCCGAGGAAACCGCCGAAGCATTTCGGCTTCTAGGGTCTTGGCCGAAACGACGACCAGACATGGCGGCAGGGTTTCGAGGTTTCGGTGTATCGGTCCAATATTGACCGCGTTTCTGACGATCTTCTCATCGAGTTCGTCAATGTAGTCGTATACAATCTTGCACCCTTGCCGTCTCAACATCCGCAGCTGCTCAAGTGGAATCAAGTCCATCGTGCTCATCAAGATCAATGTGGATTTTGAAAGAACCGGGGAGTCCAGCAAATCGAGCACACTCATGTCGGCGAAATCAAAATAGGCGTCCCGCTCCATGTAGAAGGGCTGATACCTTGCCGAAAGGTAGACCGTGTACTGGCGTTTCTCCGCAAATCTCAACGCCAGATGTTGCGGGCGCTGAAACAACCCGCATTCAAACGGAATTGAAACATAAAGAATGCAGGAACCATGTTGTTCGATTTTCTGGAGGATCCGGTTTCTAATGGAACTGCCATGAGTCAACAGTTGGATCTTGGATCTCAACCAGAACTTCAATTTGTTCCGGATCCTTACTCGTAGCGCCCTAGATGGTATCCAGAGTGTGAGAACCTGTGCGATGATCTTTTCCATATTTTCAACTGGCTGAGATTTGATCTGACATTTCGTGGATTTTACTGCCGCATGGCGCCGCCTACCCATCCCGGCGCGCTTTCCATGATCA
>JBIPPG010000340.1:0-2911 GCA_044368545.1 Chitinophagales bacterium
TGTTCAAATTCATTTTTTCGGAGCAATCCATTGTCTAAAAAGATACAATACAACTGCTTCCCAATAGCCTTATGCAAAATATAAGCCGCTACCGATGAGTCTACACCACCGCTAAGCCCCAATATTACCTTATCATTTCCTACTTCTTTGCGAATTAGCTCCACTTGCTCTTCTACAAAAGCATTGGAAGTCCAATCGCCCAGACATCCGCAAGTTTTAATTACAAAATTATGAAATAATTCTTTACCTTTGTCTGAATGCGTAACTTCGGGATGAAATTGTAACCCATAAAAAGGCTGAGCAAATTGTCCTTCTTTAGAGGCTAATGCAGCTACAATGCCATTTTCGGTTTTTGCTACAATTTCAAATTCGGGTGCGACTTCTTTGATACTATCGCTATGGCTCATCCAAATAGTGAGTGCATCGCCAAGTCCTTCAAATAAATTACACGATTTTTCTATTTTTATCTGTGCTCTACCATATTCTCTTACGCTACTCTTCTCAACTCTCCCTCCAAGCAAATTCATTGAATATTGTGCGCTATAACAAATAGCTAAAATAGGTAATTTTCCCATTAATTTTTTTAAATCAATTTCGGGATGCGTTTCATCCAAACAAGACGCTGGACTACCCGACAAGATTATACCTTTAATACTTTTATCTTCAAAATCAATTTCTTTGAAATAAGGAACAATTTCTGAGTATACATTGAGTTCTCTTACTCTTCTAGCAATAAGCTGTGTATACTGCGACCCAAAATCATAAATGACTATTTTTTCGTTCATTGTTCTTATTTTTCTTTATTTTTTCTAAAATTTAAGAAATTTAATAAATTGTCAAAATCTTTTCTATAAATGATACCTGCTCCTCTTTTATTGATATACTTCGAATTCAAAGGATCGTTGTCAATTGTAGTATAAAATTTGCCTCTCAAATTTCCAGATGGTAAAATTAAGTATTCTATATCAAAATCGCCTCCAAAAAAAGCACTATTAGAATTTGTAGATGCATTTTGACCAAAATTATAGTTTCCTCCAGCGTTAAAAATTAATCTGTCATTGAATAATTTCTGCGACATGGCTACTTTTAATTCGTTTCGATTATACACACTATTATTTGAAGTAGTAGAACTATTTCTATAATTAAAATCAAAATTAAATCCTTGAATAGTTTTACCCAACCAATCTGATATATAACCAGATACTTTACCCGTTACTAAATCAAACGCTGTGTTTGAAAAATCTGAATCTTGCAATCCAACTTTTTCAAACCCTGTAACATTAGGTGGAAAAAAACGTTGTAATGCTAACAAGCCAAAAACTTGACGATTCATTTCATTTTCATTATTTTTAGTAGTAGTTTTAATCGACTCAAACGCACTTTGAAGCGTAGGATTGTTTTGTTCAATATCTATATCATAACTAATAGAAGGTTGAACTAATTTCTTTTTCATATTCAGAGTCACATTTACTTTTACCATATTTTTTGCAGCAGCTAGAATTGTTTGGTCCGTAGTATTTCCATAATATGCTTCTACCAATTCTTGTGCCGATGCTCTAGCTTTAAAAGTAGCACTGGCATCAATTTGTGATTGCCAAGGATCTCCTAGGAATTGAATTTCTCCACCAGGGTTAAGATAAAATGTTCGTTGTATAAAATTTTGGAATGTAAACAAATAAGTCCCTCCTGCCAATGTATAGGTGCCTTTTATGTCCATATCTGTCTCAGGCGACATTTTGAATGCTATTTTACCCTCTCCTGTACATTCTACCTTATCTTGTGTAGCTGGATCAAACAATATAGACAGTCTTCCTGTTTTGTTTATAATAAAATTAAAATCAAGATTTACGCCACTTAATTTTCTATTCTTTTGCTTAGCATTTAATGGATCTAATTTTAAATTAGAATTCTTATCCATAAACTCATAAAAATTGTATTTTTCTGTATTTTGGGTATTGTTAAATGCAATAGTTAAATTTGAACCCTCTAGATTTTGTCCTTTAGCAGCTATTGTAATTCGGTCATTAATAGCACCTGTGAAATTAGCCGAAATATCGGCAAAAACACTTCCATAAAAACTATTATTATTTACATAAGTAGTATTCATACAATAAAATCTTTTTGAGGTAGCTTGAATATCTATCTTAAAATTATGTAAGTTTTGATGGGTTATTTTCCCAGATGTTTTTCCCAAATTATTATATTCATCTCGAAGGGTTACATCTTGAAATTCAATTAAATTTCTACTTAAGTTAATTTTTTGATTTACAAAAGTATAAGCAGTATGAATTGTATTAACTTTTGTATATAAAGTATCAAGATAAATTTTTCCCACTACATTAGGATTTTCAAATGTACCTTGGCAATTTAAATCTGCTCTTACATTTCCATTCATATCGTACACATAATCTTTCAAAAATCCATTCAAAATTTTTGGATTAAGCTTTGTCAAATCAATATAAGCATTAAAAGAATCTACTTTAGAATTAGGGAAATAATCTGCGATAATATTTAATGAAACATTATCTCCATTCAAATTAAGGTCTGTAATAATTTTATCGTCCACTGATTTACTCACAATTTTGACTTCTCCCATTTTTGTATTTTCAAGTATAAGGTCTTTGACTTGAATATTAGCAATAGGTGATGGATTGTCAAGAAAATTATTTATAGATAAATTTCCTTCAAGGGTACCGTAGTTTCCTTTCAAATTAGGTAAAAAACCACTTATTAGCTCATTTAGCAGAATATCCTCAAAATCAATAGATACCAAATTTTTATATTCGGGGTTTTGAATGGTATTTATTTTTAATTTTTGATTATCCTTAAAAAAAACTAAATCTTTTATAGTTAATTTTTTATCTATAGGATTATAAGTCGTGCTATTGGCAGCTTCTACATTCCAAGTTTT
>JBIPPG010000341.1:0-2910 GCA_044368545.1 Chitinophagales bacterium
GAAGAAATTGGACAAAGAATTGTACGATGAACTTCAAGATAGGCTCAATGTAGTAAAAGAAGAGATAAAAGAATATGTGTATCGTCCTCATGAAAAAGCTTGGCACAAAATGATGAAAGCGAGAAGCCAGGATTTTGAAAAAAGCCCTAATACCGCTATAGATAAAGCTACGTATGATTTGATTTCAACAAGGATTTTTGAAATGCCTGCTGGATTTACACCTTTGAAAAAGGTAGAAAAACAAATGGCTGATTGGAAGAAAAATATGGTAGAAGGTCTCAAATTGGATTGGCAGGCTGGAGAAATGATGGCTTATGGATCCTTGTTATTAGAAGGTAAAGATATTCGTTTTACGGGAGAAGATGTGAAAAGAGGTACTTTCTCACACCGTCATGCGTGTCTTTTTGATCAAGAAAAAAATACAGAATTCAATAGGTTGAGTAATTTGAGTGAAAAACAAGGCTCAATAAGAATGTTTAACTCTTTATTGTCTGAATATGGTGTTTTGGGATATGAATTTGGCTATTCAATTGCCAGCCCAGATAATTTGGTGATTTGGGAAGCTCAATTTGGCGATTTTAATAATGGTGCACAGATTATTATTGATCAGTTTCTAATGAGTAGCGAAACGAAATGGAAAGTGAACTCAGGCATGGTATTGTTATTGCCACACGGATATGAAGGCCAAGGCCCCGAGCATAGTAGTGCTAGAATGGAAAGATTTTTGCAACAATGTGCAGAATTTAATGTTCAAGTGGTGAATATTACAACACCCGCCAATTATTTCCACGCCATTAGACGTCAATTGGCACGTAATTTTAGAATACCTTTAATTATTATGTCTCCAAAATCATTGCTTCGTCATCCAAAATGCGTAAGCGATGCGAGTGAAGTACTAAGTGGAGGATTCCAAGAATTGATAGATGATGCTGCCGCAAAACCTAATGAAGTTAAAAGAGTCTTGTATTGTACCGGAAAAATTTATTATGAACTATTAGCCAAAAAAGAAGCCGATAATAGAAATGATATAGCCATTGTAAGAATGGAGCAGTTGTATCCTATTCCTATTCAGCAATTGGAAGCTACTTTTGATAAATACAAAAATGCAGAAAAATTCTGGGTACAAGAAGAGCCTGCGAATATGGGAGCTTGGACTTATTTGCTCGATAGACAGTATCGTATGAAAGGTGAGGCATTCTTTAAATTGATTTCTAGAAAAACATCTTCTTCACCAGCTACTGGGAATAAAAAACAGCATATAGATGAAGTAAAAGATATTATGGAAAGAGCATTTAATTAAATTTTGTATTAGCCGTAATTTTTAAAATTACGGCTTTTTTTATTTTTAAACGTCAAATTTTGACAATGTAGTTTTTTATTTTTGTATTATAAATAATACAAAATATGAAAAGAAAAGATTTTCTAAAGCAGTTGGTATCTTTTGCCCCTTTGATGGTAAATCCATCATTGGCAGTATTTTCCAAATCCTCAAATACTATAATCTATTTATTGCATGACTTCATAAGAGGCTTTCAATATTATGATGGAGATGAAGTATTTGAAAGTTTAAAAGAGGGTGATTCCTTGGAACTAATTAGAGATTTTGACAATAAATTTGATAGGTATGCTATAGCGATTTATTGGAATGGACATAAATTGGGGTATGTTGCCAGAGAAAAAAACAATTTATTTGCAAAATTGATGGATGCAGATATCCTCTCTTTCAAGGCAAAAATCAAAAAATTGGAAGGAGATGCCTTGAGCTGGGAACAAGTTTTCTATCAAATTTATATCGAAAAAGACAGTGATATTCAGTCCAAGGCTCAATATCTCACTTTGAGTAGAGACGTAAGATATAGAAATTTTAAATCAGAAAAATAGAAATTAATTTGTTCTGAATATTTTTGAATGAATTATTCCTTTTTTTGCAAAATTATTGAGATTTTATTGAAATCCGCAGCGGCATTGATTACTTTTTGGAAGTCATTATAGTTTGAAATAGAATACATGGTATTGTCATAGTACTCTTTTATTACAACTTCAATTGTATTGCCTTCTACGGTATACGAAGACACAAACCCAGCTTTTTCTTTGTCTTGGCTCAATAAAGTATTAAAATTTAATGCGTCCAATCCTTTTGCTTCATAATCTTCGGGTAGATTTATTGAAATTTTTCGATAATATGCATGCGGATAATTAATATCTATTGGCATCACTCGTTTGTTTTCAGAATACAATTGCATTTGTCTACCGATGAGTTCACCTATTTTGAAGAGGATTTTATTCGCATTTTTTTCACAAAGTTTATTGCTAGAGAATGAACCTATAACTTTATAAGGCGCTTTGCCTAGATTATCTACTCCCGTATTATAATATTGTACATTCATTTCTTCATTTACAAATGCCTTGATAATATTTTGGGACAATTCAATTTTTGATTTTTCATCTATAAAGTCATACACCGCTTGATTTTGATATGCAATGGCTCCTTCGGTAATATAGCTGATTTCTATGGTAGGTTTGCTAATACTAGAACGAAAATCTACTTGAAATAATTGAGAATCAAGCTCATAATAGCTTGGAATTTCAATAAATTTGGTTTCTTTGGTCATGAGTTCATTTTCGCCTATTTTTACTTTTTTGAAAAATAATCCATAATTATTTCCCAAACGATAGTCAAAGTAGGGGATACGAGAAAAAATAGAAAAGGGAGATATATACTTTTTGATAGAAGGGAAATACAATAAAATTTCATCGATTTGCTGGTACGATTCAAAATTTTTGTCAAATGGAAATTCAAAACGATTACAAGTCAATACCAATTGATAAGGAATTTGAGTTTTTGAAAACATGTGATGTAATAATTGAAGCATATCTACTTCGTTTGCTTTTTTTGTTTTAACGGTGTTT
>JBIPPG010000064.1:0-10253 GCA_044368545.1 Chitinophagales bacterium
TATCGGCACAAACCCTCCAACCACAAGCTTTTGAACATTTTGTAGACTTGCAAAGTAGTGTAAAAACAGATCAAGATGTGATGATTTATCCCGAATTTGCAGGAACTCTAAAATTGTATGTAAGAGAAGGACAACACGTAAGTGCAGGACAAATCATTGGAGAAATCAATGACGGTGGTATTTCTCAACAATTGGGACAAGCAAAAGCACAAGCGAATTTGGCTCAAACGGCATTTAAAAAACAAGAAGCTCTTTGGAAACAAAATATTGGCTCTGAAATTCAATATTTGCAATCGAAAACCAATGCGGAAGCCGCTCAAAAACAAGTTGCGGCTATTCAAGTACAGCTAGGACGTACCAAACTAAAAGCACCTTTTAGCGGTACAATAGACAAAGTAATTATACAAAATGGTCAAGTGGTAGCACCGGGTATGCCTATTATACAATTGGTAAGTCTAGGGCAAATGAAAGTAGAAGCGGATGTACCTGAAAATTATATCAGCTCTGTAAAACAAGGTTCGGATGTACATATAGAAATTCCAAACTTGAACAAAAAACTACAAAGCAAAATTGTAAAAGTAGGAAGCAGTATCAATCCAAGCAATAGAACGTTTAATATCGAAATTCATATTCCAAACACCGACGGGACTATTAAACCCAACTTGATGGCAAAAATTAAAATTTTGGACTATAAAAATCCAAATGCGTTAGTGGTGCCAACACAAGTGGTGAAGCAAGACGCTAAAAATAATTTCTACGTATATACCATTTCAAAAATCAATAAGAATGAAGGCGTAGCCAAGAAAACGATTATCGTAAAAGGAAAATCGAGCGGCAACCAAACGGAAGTTTTAATGGGTCTTTCTCCAAATGACAAAGTAATTATCGAAGGCGCAAACAATATGAGCGAAGGAAGGAAGGTTAAGTTTTAATTTATAGACAATAGATTATAGATATTAGATTTTAGATTTCTAATTGCTATTTTAAAGATACATAATATGCATAATTTAAAGGAATTGAAAATTTGGATTAAATCAATGGAATTAGTAAAAAAAGTATATTTACTTATTCCCGAAATTCCAAAAGATGAAAAATATGGATTAATAGACCAAATAAAAAGGTGTGCTATTTCCATTCCTTCTTATATTGCTGAAGGTGCAGGAAGAAATTCAAAAAAAGAATTTGCACATTTTCTTGGTATAGCTAACGGTTCTTCTTTTGAACTATATACTCAAATCAAACTATTAGAAAGTTTAAATTTAATAAGAACCACTTCTATCATTGAGATATATACCGATATTGAAGAAATCCAAAAAATGATATATTCTTTTAAAAAAATGCTTATAAAATCAATCTAACATCTAAAGTCTAACATCTAAAATCTCATATCTCACATCTAAAATCTCATATCTCACATCTAAAATCTAATTATGAATCATAAAAAACAATTTGGAATATCCACGTGGGCCATCAATAATAGGGTCACGGTTTATATTATGACGGCAATTATCGTTATAGCAGGTTCTATAGCGTATGTAACGATGCCAAGGGAAGATTTTCCCGAAATTATTGAAAATAAAATCTATATCACTTCGGTGTATCCTGGGAATAGTGCCGAGGATTTGGAAAAATTGGTAACGAAACCTTTAGAAAAGAAAATTAAAGGTTTGAGTGGCGTTGAAAAAATCACCTCTAGTTCGTATCAAGATTTCTCAATGATTATTGCGGAATTTTCGGAGGAATTTACCGTAGATCAGGCTAAACAAAAGGTGAAAGACGAAGTGGATTTGGCAAAATCTGACAATGATTGGCCTACTCTAGACAACGGTGGAAAAGTAAGTCCTACGGTATTCAACATCAATATTGCGGAAGAAAATCCAATCTTGAATATTAATCTAAAAGGAGATTATACCGCGCAGCAGCTAAAACAATTTGGAGAAGACATTAAAGATGATATCGAAGACATTGCCGAGGTGAAAAAAGTAGATATCTTAGGTGTAGGAACCAAAGAAGTTGAAATTGCTATTGATGTATACAAAATGACGGCTTCAAAAGTTGGTTTTGACGATGTACAAAGAGCAGTGCAAGGCGAGAATATTACTTTAAGTGGTGGAAACTTGACACAAGATGGCAATCAAAGCAATATTCGTATTGTGGGAGAAATCAAAAATCCCGAAGAATTGAACAATATTGTTGTGAAAGCATTTGGAGGGGTTGTATTATTGAGAGATATTGCTACAATAGAATTCAAAGAAAAAGAACGCACCACCTTTGCAAGAGAAAAAGGCGAAGAAGTTGTGATGTTGAGCGTAAAAAAGCGCAGTGGTAAAAACATGATTACCGCTATTGAACAAATTAAAGAAAAAATCAAAGAAGCACAAGAAGATTATTTGCCCAAAGATGTAAGCGTAGAATTTACGGGCGATCAAAGCCACCGTGTGGAACATTCGGTAGATGAACTTTCCAATCACATTATCTTTGGAATTGTATTGGTAATGCTTGTATTGATGTTCACAATGGGACTTCGAAATTCTCTTTTTGTGGGGTCGGCTATACCGCTTTCTATGTTGATGGCATTTGCTTTTTTATCTTGGTACGGAGTTACGCTCAATACGATGGTGCTTTTTGCTTTGGTTATGGGATTGGGAATGCTTGTAGATGATGGAATTGTGGTAGTGGACAACGTATTTGCCAATATGCAAAAAGGCATGAATCGTATCGATGCTTCCAAATATGGCATTGGCGAAATTGCATGGCCAGTAATCAGTTCTACGGCTACGACTTTGGCGGCATTCTTCCCTCTGGGATTGTGGCCGGGGACTATGGGTAAATTTATGATTTATTTCCCTGCAACTTTATCCGTAGTATTGACAGCATCATTGATTGTAGCTATGATAATTAATGCTTCCATGACCGCAGGATTTATGGATTTACGCGATGAAAATATCGAAAGAAAAGACATGAATCGTTATTCATTGATTCTTTTTGGAATTGGATTGCTATTTGCTATACCGGGGTATATTTTTGGAAATGGGGCATTGCGTGGAATAGGACATTTGGCATTGCTTTCTATAGGATTTATGTGGTTTTATCACAAGTTTTTATTCCGATGGACACAAGATTTCCAACATTCATTCTTCCCTAGATTGGAAGAGAAATACTCGAAATATCTAGGCAGTTTATTACATGACAAAAAACCAAGAAATGCGCTTTTTGGCATCATTATTTTGTTGATTCTTTCATTTGTATTGGTAGGTGTATTTCCAAGAAAAGTACTATTTTTTCCAGATAATATTCCAAATATGAATATTGTATATGTAGAATACCCACAAGGAACCGACATCAACAAAACCAACGAAGCGGTAAAAAAAGTAGAAAAACAAGTTTTGGATGTCTTGAAACGATATACAAAACCGTATGGAGGTATGGACTTTTTGGTACAGTCTGTAACCTCGCAAGTAGGCGAAGGCGGTGGAAATGTCCGAATGGATATTGGAAACAGTTCGGAAATGCCTTACAAAGGAAAAGTAACCGTATTGTACCACGAATTTAAAGAACGTAAAAAAATTAATACGCAAGACATTTTAGATACGTTGCGCGCTACTATAGCTCCTATTCCAGGTGCGAAAATCACCATTGAAAAAGAACAAAATGGACCACCATCGGGCTATCCTATTAGTATTGAACTCAAAGGCGAAGATTATGAGCAAATGCTTGTAGAAGCTGAAAAAATGATTGAATTTATCAATTCTAAAAAGATAAAAGGAATTGAACAATTGGGCGTCGATGTCAACAAAGACAAACCCGAATTGCGTGTGAATGTAGACCGTGTAGCGGCTGGAAATTTAAGTACTTCTACAGCATTGGTAGGATTTACATTGAGAAGAGCCGTTTATGGTCAAGAAATAGACAACTACAAAGAAGGCGACGATGATTATGAAATCAATATGCGTCTTCAAGACAGTCAACGAAAAGACGCAAGTGTATTGTTCAATCAATCGATGACTTTTAGAAATCAGAACAATGGTCAAATGATGCAAATCCCAATAACCACAATTGCTACTACCGAAAACACCAAAACGTTCAATCAAATCAAACGAAGAGATAATAAACGCGTTTTGACGGTATATTCCAACGTCTTGAACGGATTCAATGCGAATGAAATTAACAAACAAATCAAACAAGAACTGAAAAGTTATAAATTTGAAAATGGCGTGAGCTACCGATTCAGTGGAGAACAAGAAGAACAAGCCAAAAATCAAAACTTCTTAGGCTTAGCACTTTTGTATGCATTGATTGGTGTGGCTACCATTATTATTCTACAATTCAATTCTACGTCCAAAACAGTCATTATTATGGCTACTATTCTATTGAGTTTCAGTGGCGTATTTCTAGGTTATGTATTTACCAATATGGATTTTGTAATCTTGATGACTATGATGGGAATTATCTCGCTGGCAGGGGTTGTGGTGAAAAATGGAATTGTACTTATGGATTTTTTCGTGCTATTATTAGACGAAAAAGTAGCCGAGCGTGGTGTAGAAAAACACGATGACTTATCCATTGATGATATTCGTGATGTGATTGTAGAAAGTGGCAAATCGCGTCTAAGACCCGTATTACTTACTGCTACTACAGCGGTTTTAGGATTGATTCCGTTGGCTATTGGGCTCAATTTCAACTTCTTTACCTTCCTCAGCGACCTCAATCCACATATATATTTAGGTGGCGACAACGTAATTTTCTGGGGACCACTCGCTTGGACAATTATCTTTGGACTTACTTATGCTACTATCCTTACGCTCATTATGGTTCCCGTAATGTTTTACATGGTAAGTGTATGGAAACATAATATTAGAAAAAGAAAATTAAATAAAATAGTATAGTTATTGATTTAGTTTTTATAGTTTAATTTTGAAAAGGACACCTAGCAATGGGTGTCTTTTTTGTATTAACGAGCTGTAGAATTGTTAATTATTCTAAAAATATTTATTTAAAACATACATAAAATAATATACATATATATATTTGTGCCCGATTAAAACAAAATATATTAAATCCATAAAAATCAAAACAAACATGAAAAAAAATTTATTAATCATCATTTTCTTCTGCATTTCCACTGCTTTAGTAGCGCAAAAATGTAAGGATAATCTATTTTTCCTACCCATAATAAAAAAACCACAAACAGGTTGGGGTTCAGACAAAACCTATTATGCCTCTTATATCAACTTTCAATGCCCCAGTTTGACTACCGAAAAATTAGGAAATAGTTATACCCCCAAATTTAGAAACAATTGGCGTCCTACCAAAGAAATGATTATTGAAGCATTATCCATCAAAAACAATAAACTTCAAAATACAAATTATGACTATGAAGTACAATTAAAAATAAAACAAATCGACTTTACTAATTACAATAAAGCCGATATGATGGGAAATACAAAAGTTGAAATACTATTTTTTGTTCTGGGCGACTATTTAGTTATTGATCCAAAAACAAAAAACATTATTACTACTCATACCTTTATTGAGTTTGAGCCTACTGGGCTAAACTTTGAGACCAAAATTCCTGCTGAAATTGGTTATGAATCGCTTCGAATGTTGGATAGAGACTCATTGATTTTCAAATTGAACTATTCTAATATGTTCACAAATTGTATGAGCAAAGCTAAATCAAGAATTTTTGAAAAATATTGTGAATTAATTGACACAAGAATTGCTTGGATTAAGGATTTTCCTGAAATTAATGAAGATGAATCAAAAAAAATGACTCGTAATTTTAGAAATTGTTTTGAGGTATATTCAGAAATGAGTAGCCAAGCTTCTAAAGAAAAAGAATTGTTTAATACTTCTGATTACATACATTTACCAGTAAATGTGAGATATAGAACCCCTAATTACCCTTTATACATTTATGAATGTATCAAAGAAAAAAAATCTATACTTGCTAGATTTTCAGAGAACTATTCAAAGTATTCGAACCATGAAAATCAGGATGTAAAAGATTATGCAAAAGTAAACATGTTTTTATATTATGCAATGGAAGGCAAATACGATTCCGCGTTGATATTATCAAAAGAATTAGAAAGCTACACAAAATGGTACAAACAAGTAACTAGAATTATAAATGACAATATTTCTGAAAAAAAGTTGGACCAAGTAAATAATTCAAATTTTTACGAAAATAATTACAATGAAATTTTGAACGAATATACGTCATACACTATAAAACAAAAACTAGACGCCGAAGAAGCGAAAGAACAATATATAAAAGAAAATTTTTTCATGGGACAAATATTGACGACTGATGGAAAAATGATAAAAGGGGAAATTTATTGGCCTGCTTATTCATTTATGAAAAACAATAAGCTTCCTAGCTCAAAACTATTCAATACAATATTTTTCAATTGCAAAGACGTGGATTGTTCAAAATATCAAAACGATGGTTCTGCTTACCCTATTTACGCATCATTTATCAAAGAGTTTGAAATTGATGGAAAAAAAGTTTTATCAAAAAAAGTTTTAGTAAAAGGACTTTTCAATTCTACTTCTAACTATTTATTTTCAGTAAAAGAAAATGATAAGATAGGGTTATATAAACGATTTGCTTATGAATCTGCAGATAAATTTGACTATGTATATTATATAAAAAACAAAGATTATGGTATACTTACCGATATGAATATTGGAAAACTTGCAGATTATTTTTCGGAATGTCCTTTTGTAATGGACGCTATCGAAGGGAAAAAAATAAAAAACCCTGAAGAATTAATTGATATTTACAATCAAAATTGTAAATAATAGAAAATAAGTTATACAAAAAAGAGAATGTCACATTAGAAACATTCTCTTTTTTTTTGATGTAAATCTATGAACATTTATTGATGATATTTTAATTTTCAAATAACAAAAATCACTTTATATTTGTCTAAAATTAAAAATTATATGAAACTTATTATTTTCTTATTTATCATTTCTGCACATTCAATGTTTGCTCAAAACACTACCAATGTTAACACTAAGGTAAATGTAATGGGTATGGACATAATGGAAGTTCAAGTTCAAGAAACCACAACGACAAACAATAATAATCAACAGATAAACGAAAGCACTCCAAACCAAAACCAAGGAGGACAAAGAAGAACACAAAGTTGCACGTTCCCTGTTTCTGGAACAGAATATAGCAAAGTAACTGCTTCTATCAAAGGTCAAAGCTTTGAGGAAACTCAGTTGAAAATAGCAAAACAAGCTATAAAAGCTAATTGTATGTCTACGGCACAAATCAAAGGGATATGTAAAATATTTTCTTTTGAAGAATCTAAATTAGATTTTGCTATTTATGCGTATTCATTCTGTACCGATAGAAACAACTATTATACAATTAATGATATTTTCTCGTTTTCTACTTCGGTTGATAGCTTAAACGAAGCAATAGAAAATAAACATTAATATATTTTCAATTCTTTTTATATGGGATATTTAAAAATAAACCTTTTATTTCTATTTTTAATTTTCCAATTGGTTTCTACCTCCTGCGGTAAGAATGACACTACTAATGTAGAACCTATGTATTTCCCTCCAATCAATTCATCAGCATGGGAAACAAAGGATCTAGCAACTTTTGGCTGGAATACCTCTAAAACTCAAGAATTAAAGGATTTTTTGATTCAAAATAATACTAAATCCTTTATGATTTCAGTAAACGGCAGGATAGTAATGGAAGAATATTACAATGGATACAATGCTTCCGCTACTTGGGAATGGAACAGTGCGGGGAAAACATTGGTGGCCACCACAGTTGGTATTGCACAGCAAGAAAATTTATTGAATATCAACAATAAAGCATCTGAATATCTTGGAAGTGGATGGACAAATATGCCTGTAGATAAGGAAAAATTAATTACATGCAAAAATTTATTATCCATGACATCGGGCATTGATGATACCAAACAATTGGTCATAAAATCCAATTTAACATACCTTGCAGATGCGAGTACTAGATGGTCGTATCATAATGTCTTTCAAAAATTGATGGACATCGTTTCTAATGCGACCAAGTCAGATTTCGAAACCTATTTCAACACCAAAATTAAATACAAAATTGGTATGGATGGGTTTTGGAATAATGGACTTATTTTTAAAATCTACAATAGCAATACAAGAAGTATGGCTCGTTTTGGCCTTTTAGCTTTAAATAAAGGAAAATGGGAAAATGAGCAGATTCTAAATGAAGCTTTTTTTATAGAAAGTACATCCTCTTCACAAGCGATCAACCCTTCCTATGGTTATCTTTGGTGGCTCAATGGCAAAAACAAATTTATGATTCCTACCGAACAAACTGTTTATCAAGGGTCTTTAATCCCCAATGCTCCTAGCGATATGTATGCAGCTATGGGCGCCAATGATCAAAGAATTTATATAATTCCTAGTAAAAAAATGGTAATAGTTCGAATGGGAGAAGCCTCTAATCCCACCAATCCCAGCTTTGCCGTTTCAGGATTTGACTCATTACTTTGGGATAAAATCAATGCCGTAATTAAATAGATTATCGCTGAACTATCAATTTTTTATAAATAGCTTCAGAACCTTGAACCTGTATTTTGACAATATAATTTCCATTGGCTATTTCATTCAAATCTATTTTAAAATCTTCGCTTGAAGAAATCCTATTTGCAAGTGATTCATACAGCGTTTTTCCATACATATCGGTAACAGATATATCCACAGGTAGAAGTTTTTTTGGCATTTTTATAGCTACAAAATCTTTTGCAGGATTTGGATAAATAGCAAAAGTTGCATCACGATTGTTTTGAATAATACTAGAAATAGGATTCAATTCATATCGCATATAAAATGTACCGCCGCCATTATTAGCTACTAAATTATTGATATCTACATACGAAATTCCATTAAGCTTTCCAGAATTTGAAAATGTTGAAATGGTATTATTGAAATACAATACACTATTTAGGAGACTACTCGTAAATGGAACCAATGTAGACGTAATTGCCATTACATTTTTGCTGTAAGGAACTATTTGATTTCCATATATCTGCTTTAATCTCGTAAAGATATCCATAATTGAAGAAGAATCGGATTCGTCAAACAAGAAACGAACATCATAGCTATACTTCAATTTATTTTTTATCAAATCTACATTAAATAATCTTTTTCCATATATAAATCCTTGATTAAAATTATTAGAAGAAGGTAAAATGGAAATATTTGAAGGCAATAATTCTATATCGGGAGCAAATCCAACCGATGTGTCCCAACTTCTAATTCCAAACAAGAACTGGTCTTCTTTATCTTTTGTATAATACACAAAACCATCTTTATCAATACATTGTTCTGTCATATCAAATAATGAATTTGGAGCAAGGTATGCATATTTATTGGGTGGTCTTTTTACTACACGAACCAAATTTGACCTTACACCAGGACAACCATTATTTCCCAAAAGCTCTGCTACATAAAAATCATTGGATTCTGTTATATTTCTAATCATTACACTTGGTCCTTGTAAAGTAGGTTCCAAAATTGTATTTTTATACCAATTCACTTGAGTATAATTAGAACCTACTACTACCAATCTATGACTATCCGGCTCGCAATAAAAACTCTTTTGTGGCTGCGCAGTCAAAATAGGCGAAGTTGCTATTTTCACTATTGTATTAGAAGAAAATAAACTGGGACAGCTGCTCGAATTAAGCGTTATTAATTCAACATTATATACGCCCGTATCTGTGCTCAAAGCATTGGCTACAAAATAAGTTGAATCTGTAGCTCCCGATATTGGAACGCCATTTTTATACCATTGCAACGCCAAATAATCTTGTCCTGTTATACTGATTCGGAATGAATCATTCGTACAAATTTTAATAGAATCAATTGGCTGAATAGTTATAGAAGGACAAGGCCCTGAACCCGATTCTGTCAAATTAGCACAAGCAGACTCAATACTATCGGCACACGGCGCTGTTCTATAGCACATAACTTGGTAGCATCCAGTATCATTTGCTATTACCGCATTGTTTATATTCAACATTGAAGATATAGCGCTAGGAATAGCTATTCCATTTCGTTTCCATTGGAATGAAGTTGCTCCAGGTGCTGTTACCGACAAGCTATAATTGTTACCCGCGACAATATTGGTACTTGATGGCGCTGATGTAATAGCAAGCGGTGATGAAAAAGAAATTTTGGCAGAAGAACTATCCGCACAAGAAATGCTTTTTAGAGCTACAACT
>JBIPPG010000342.1:0-2897 GCA_044368545.1 Chitinophagales bacterium
GTTCAGAACGTTTTTTTAATATTTTAAGAGGACAGACTTATTGGAAAAGCCCATTTTATAAAGGTTGGCGCAGTATGGAGTTTAGCCGTCAAATGGATCAATTTCAAAATGGTTTAGATTGGTTAGGTACTGCACCTTTACTAGGCGAACCAATAGATTTAATCAATGCAGGAATATCAGCAATAAGAGGTAATTATGGCGCGGCTGGATTGAGTTTAGCGGCAACTGTGCCAGTTGCAGGATGGGCGGCTTTTGGAATAAAACAAAGTCATCATGTAATACCAAAAGCGGTTTATAAAGATTTTAAAAGTGACTTGGCAGGTATTATGAAAAGAGATGGTAAAGCCAATTTAATGGATTTACCTGTGCCTTATCATTTAGGTGGTCATAAGGCGTATAATGATTTTGTTACTAATTCACTAGAACTATTAAGAGCACAAGGTGCTATATCTAAAGGTTCTATAGAAGCGTTACAAGGTAATTTAAGAGGGATGATTAATGAAGGATTGGAAAACTTCCATAATACAGGTGAAAACCTTAATACATATTTTAAACAATTTTAACTTATGAAGTACTATCAAGTAGGTTTAGATGTAGAAGTTACAGGTGTAAGTAATGGATTATATCAAATTGATATTCACAAAAATTTATTGAAAAAAAATAATGTATATGAAGACTTTTTAAATTTTTTTGATACAAAGAATATAACTTTTTGGGAAAGACAAGACGAAATAAAAAATTTCAATATCCCAACAATAAGAGCCAAATTGCTGAAAAAAGCAACATTAACAGATATTATGGGATATACTCAAAGCATACCTTTTTTGTATAATGCTTTTAGTGAAAAGTATATTAATATCATCAAAACATTCATTATTGGTAATCATACAACATTTGAAGTTGAGATTGAAAATGTTCCAGAAAAATATTTTTTATTATTTATTGAAACAATTACAAGTGATGAAATTAATTATGATAGGTCATCAGTAATTACAGGATATAAAGCTACAAACAATGTTAAATACTACTCTATAAATAATCGACAAGAATTTAAAGAATTTTTACATAAAAATCCATTGGGTAGATTTGAAAAAATATCAATATCAAAAGAATATTTTGGTAAAGATATAATTTGTATTCAAAGTGCAGTAAAACCTTTTTACTCTGAAAAGCTCATAGATTTTTTATTGGATTGTGGAATAACGGGATTAGAAGTTAACTATAAAAATTCTATACAGTTGGAGTTTGCTTAAATAAAAGAAATTATTAATGAAGGGTTGGAAAAATTTCATAAGACAGGTGAAAACCCAAATGGATTTAGAGACGGAACCAACACCGATGATGATTACAGCTATGATGATCAAGGTAATATGACGCTTGATAAGAACAAAAGGATTACAGGGATTGTTTATAATCATTTGAATTTGCCCATAGAAATTGAGTTTGAAGATAGTGGAAAAATAAATTATATTTACAACGCTGTTGGGCAAAAGTTGTCCAAAGTAGTTGGAGCAGGTAACATTTTTTTTGTTACAGACTATTTGGATGGCTTTCAATACCTAAAAGAAGACACTGCTGCGGTGAAAATGTTGTTTTTTCCACATGCGGAAGGGTATGTTAACACCACAGGCGGAAATAATTATGTATTTAATTATACGGATCATTTGGGAAATATCAGGTTGAGTTATACACAAGACCCGACAACACAAGTTCTTACTATATTGGAAGAAAACCATTATTATCCTTATGGGTTGAAGCATAAGAATTATAATATGGCCAAAAAAGATTATGTAAAAACACTAAATCCGGGTGGTTCTGGTTTGTTTATAGAACCTGTAAATGAAGGTAATCCGGATAATTATAATTACAAGTACAACGGCAAGGAATATCAGAATGATTTTGAGTTGAACATGACGGCTATGGATATGCGTATGTTTGACAGTGCCATTGCTCGATGGGTAGTTCAAGACCCAGTTGTTCATCATTTTCAAAGTCCTTATAATGGTTTTGATGGTAATCCTGTGTATTGGGCAGATCCTAGTGGAGCGGATGCGGATAATTCAACAAATAGATTTGATTATGATGGATTAGGAAGAGCGCGTTATGATGAACATGGTTGGTATATTGATCCTACACGACGAGGACAAGCACGACCAGATGTGCTGGAAATGCTAGCTGCTATTGATAAAGTTAGTGGCGGTGGAGTTGGGAAAGTAATTAGTAGCAATGAAATGGGTTCTTGGATTAGGACTTTTATTGGGAATAAAGACGTTAATGTTCCAATAGATAAAACTGTATATGATATTAATGGTTTAATACCACTAACAGAAACTATAATTATACCGATGTATAGTTATGAGTTTGTTCCAAATACCAGACCAATAGATGATTTTATGTATGGATTTTTAAATGCACCTCAAAGCAATCTTGGTTCTAGTTCCGCAATCACAGGATATGTGGGAATGCTAAATGATAAAAATCATTATTTAGTTAAAGGTTTACTGATGGGTTCGTCAGCCGCAGTAAAAGCAGATTATTCAAAGTTTTTAAATGTTTCTAAATCTATAGGAACTAAGCTAGGTGTAATTGGAATAGGTGTTACGGTTATTGAAGATATAGCAAATAATAATTTTAATTTAGGGACTGTAACAAAAGTTGCTATTGGTTTGGGAACAATGGCCTTAGGTCCTTTTGGGCTATTATATGCAGCCGCCGATGTCTATGTAGGAGTTACAACAGGCACCAGTATCACGGATAGAATTGCAAATGGAGTTCAGAACGTTTATGATAGAAGATAATGAAAGAGTTTTTAGAATACTTCGTATATATAAGTTCACTTTATTATAGAAAAATGTTTCCAAAATGGAAAGATTGGGAAGAACATTCGATTTTCAGTT
>JBIPPG010000375.1:0-2869 GCA_044368545.1 Chitinophagales bacterium
GCCGCTGCCACCGCGTCGCCGATCTCCTTGAGGGCCGCCTGCGCCGCCGCGGGGTCCACCGCGTAGGCCACTACCGACATGCCGCACTCGGGAAAATCGGCCATCGGAAAACCCGGTGCGAAATCGATCGAGGCGCCATGGCGCCGCTCGATGTCCGCGATCCGCTCATAGATCCCCTTGCAGGGATCGATGAAGGTGCACTGCGAGGGAATGCCGGTGAGATAGTCGAACTGGCGAAAGGCCTTGGCCGGGCGGCGTCCCTGCGCCAGCATGCGATCAAGCAGGACGGCAGCGCGCCCGCCCGTCTCGGCCATGTCGACATGCGGATAGGTGCGATAGATGGCGAGCGCATCGGCCTGGGCCACCATCTGACGGGTGACGTTGGCATGCAGATCGAGGCTCGCCACCACCGGCACCTGCGGGCCCACCACCTCGCGCACGCGACGCAGGATTTCGCCCTCGCCGTCATCCACGTGCTCGCAGACCATCGCGCCGTGCAGATCGAGGTAGACGCCATCGACGCGACCGGCCGCCTTCAGGCGGGCGATCAGGTCGCCCACGATGGTCTCGAAGGCATGTTCGGTGACCTGAGCCGAGGGCGAGGCGGCCGCCCAGGTCAGCGGAATCAGGCTGTGGCCAGCCGCGCGCAGCGCCTCGATGGCCCCTTGCACCGGAATGTTGGCCCCGGCCACCGCCTCGAAGAGCGGCTCGCCGCGCTGAATGCTCGGCCAACCACCGCCTGCCTCGAAGGCCGCGTAATCGGCCGGGGACGGCGCGAAGGTGTTGGTCTCGTGCTGCATGCCGCCGATTGCGATGCGGGCCATGGTCGACTCTCCCGGGTGTGTTGAAGGCGCTAGATTCCTGCGGTGGTGCCCGCCCGCGCGTCGCCCCTCAAGGCCGACACCGGCATGTGATGCAGCACCCACAGCAGACGTTCGAAGTCCAGTGTCGCATTGAGCAGGGCCTCGCGTCCCTCGAAGGTCTGCGAGGCCTGCAGCAGCGCCTTGCGGACCATGTCCAGACTGGCACCGCGCTCGGCGGTGAGCTCGCGCAGCATCTGGTGCTCGTGCTCGTCATCCGGCTGCTCGAGCGCATCGGCGGCAGTCTCGAGCACCAGATGAAGCGCTTCGGTCATGTGTCCGATCAGCGGCGGGCGCTCGGCTTCGGGCACGGACTGCACATTGCGGACGAACTCGCCTACCAGTTCATTGCAGGATTGCAAGGAGGCGGACAGGCGGCGCAGCAGGAACAGCCGATCCATGCCAGCCATGCCCGGATGAGCATGCAGGACCTTGTTGAGAAAGCTGTCGATGTGCTGGGCCACGGCCACATTGCCTTCATGGCGCGGGGCAAAGGGCAGGTAGTCCGCAGCCCGCTCGGCGGGGTCGCGCAGATCGTCCAGAAAGCTGGGCAACAGGCGGAACAGGCGCAGCTGCTCGCGGCGCGCCAGATCCAGGGCGGTGTCAGGCACCTCGATGCCGCCGTCGAACAGATAGGCCGGCTGCATCCAGGGTTTGCTGGCAGGCGGCGGCGTTGGCACAAGCCGGGTGATCCAGGCCACCAGCGGATGCTTGACCATCTCGCACAGCAGCGCCATCACGAGCTGAACGAAGAGGTACAGCAGCCCCAGTTGCGTACCGGGATCCTCGCTCAGCCGCACAGCCCAGTCCAGTGCACCGATCATGCCGTCAACAGTCTCGATCTCGAGCTCGACGATCAACAGCACGAAGGTCATCACTCGCAAGGCGAGGTTCGACAGCATCAGTCGCCGCACGGCCGCGTTGGCGCCCGAGGACAGCAGCAGCATCTGCCCGATACCGGTCCCCAGGAAGGCGCCGTAGACGATGGGGGCGACATCCTCCAGCGTGAGGAAGCCGGCCTGCACCAGCGGCAGGGCCATGATGGTCACGATCAGCGACGACTGGGTCAGGATGCCAGCCAGAAGGCCGATCCCCACGCCCCACAGCCAGCTGTCGGCGACCTGCAGCATGACGGCCGAGACGCCGGGGTCGCCGCGCAGCGGGCCGACCGCGCCGCGCAGCATCGAGGTGGCAAACAGCAGCAACGCGAGGCCCAGCAGCGCACCGAGCAGCTGACGCACCCAGTCACGGCGGTCCATGCGCAGCATCGTGGCGAGGCCCACCAGGCCGAAGACAAACAGGATCACGCCGCGCATGTCCAGCGCCAGGGCCAGCAGCAGCAACGTGGTGCCGACATTGGCCCAGGGCAGCAGCGGCAGCACGCGCGCCAGGCTCACGCCACTGGTGCTGATGAGCCCGGCTGCGGCGACGGCCACCGCCGCACTCGATTGCGTCACCGCACCGGACAGCATGCCCAGCAACTGCGGGGCGAAGGCTCGATCGAGCGTGCGTCGGATCTGCTCGCGCAGGTGCCCACCCGCCAGTTCCTGCACATGACTGCCGACCATCTTCACGCCGACGAAGAGCAGACCGAAGGCTGCCCAGATTTCCAGGAACGTCCTCATCGCGCATCATCCCGGCAGCGGCGATGCGACCCGAGGGACGCAGCACGCGCGCGGCTGCTGCCCGCACGGGGCAATCGATTCGAACGGTGTGGCATGAACTCCTCGAGGGCAGCGCGCAGCGCACCTCGATCCCCGTGTGCGCCGTCCTGCTCGTCTTGAATGTGCGTCGCGCACTCTGGTGCGCAGGTGCGCATGCTAACCTCGAAATCATTTTTTCAGGCTGCACACATGGATGCCGAAGATCTGGCCTACCTGAGCGCGACCGACTTGATGGCTGCCTTTCGCAGCCGATCACTGTCGCCGCTGGAAGTGACTCGCGCCGTGCTCGATCGCATCGATGCGCTCAACCCGCGGCTCAATGCCTTCCTGCTGGTCGACCATGAG
>JBIPPG010000343.1:0-2862 GCA_044368545.1 Chitinophagales bacterium
ATCAAACCAGTTAAATCTTCTAACTTTATAAGGACAGTTATTAGCACAATATCTAGTACCAATACATCTGTTATAAGCCATTTGATTAAGTCCATCTGAACTGTGGTTAGTAGCACTTACTGGACACACGTTTTCGCAAGGTGCATTATCACAATGTTGACACAACATCGGTTGGAACGTTACATCTGGATTATCCACACTTCCTGTATGATATCTATCAATACGCAACCAATGCATATCATGTGAACGATACACTTCATTTTTACCTACAACAGGTACGTTATTTTCAATACTACAAGCTACAACACAAGCACTACAACCTACACATGAGTTTAAGTCTATCACCATCCCCCACTGATGTCCTGGCATTTCTACCTTTGGATACAATGTTACTAAATGATGATCAATCCAAGCTTTTCGTCCTTGTCCACCTATTGTATTTCCTGATTCAGGATTTTTGATATATTCAGACAACGTCGTTTCTTTTATCAAGTTTCTTGTCTTCTCACCACCTAAACCTTTGTGATTCAATGTGAAATATGACTGAACTGATGCTAATTTAGCAAATTCTCCTGAATTTGAAACAAAAGAAGCTGTACTAGAAACATTAGAAGCTTTTGATAAAATGCTATAAACATTAAATCCATTATTATACGCTTCATTGCTAGAAGTTTTTCTACCAAATCCATATTTTACACCTATGGTTCCTTCAGCTACACCCGCTACTGGAATTACAGGTAATGTTACATCTTTACCATTAATTTTCAATGTTATAATAGCAAATTTCTTTTCATTCAAAATTGCATTAGCACCTTTTGATTCTACCCATTTTGGATTTGCAATAAAATAATTATCCCAAGTCATTCTTGTGATAGGATCTGGTAATTCTTGAATAAATGGATTATCAGCCATACTTCCATCTCCTTGAATCGATTGATAGAAACGTACTTCTAATTCAGATTTTTTATATGAAGCTTGTACTTGTCCTAAAGCTGTAGCAATATTACTTGCATTAAACGCACTAGAAGATAAAATTTCTGTACCCGGTGCTACATATTCTCCTTTTTGTAAAGTATATTCCCAGAAAGCATCAAAATTATGATACGTTCCATTACCGATAGCCATTGCATTTTTCTTGATAAAATCATAATAGGTACCTTCTACCCCAGCCCATTTCATCAATGATTGCTGATATTGTCTTGTATTAAATAAAGGAGATATAGCAGGCTGTGCTATTGAATATACTCCCTCTTTTGGTTCATAATCATTCCAAGACTCTAAGAAATTATTATCTGGGCAAATGAATTTACAAACTTCGCTTGTTTCGTTTATTTTATCACTAAAAGAAACACTTAATTCTAAATTTTTAATTTTCTTTCCTAATTCTTCACCATTTGGCAATGAATAAACGGGATTAGAATCAATACAAATTAAACCTTTTAAGGTTCCATTATTCAATTCCGCAACAAAAGCATCAATTTCCGCTTGAGTTCCTTTTTTATAGTTAACACTTTTACCTACAAATACCGTTGAACCTATAGCTCCTAAGAAACTATTGATAGCATACGTAATAACTTGTACATTAGCATCATTCGAACCATTTACAATCAAACAAGTTTTTCCACTTGCTTTAGCTTTCATCAATTCTTCTTTAACTTCACTTACACCTTTGATAGATGAAGCTGTACCAGAAGTAAGCGCATTGTATAAATCAGCAGCAAAACGAGCTTCTTCAGATGCCGAAACAGGTATTCTGATATCTGCTGTAGCACTTGTAGCCGAAGGCAATGCCTCTACATGAATATGTCTACTCATGTTTGTATTTTCTTTATTAACTTTTCTTCTAGAAATGTATTTTGATGCATATTCTACTGGATTTCCCCAAGTAGCTGCAAAATCAGCTCCGATAGAAACAATTACATCTGCTTTATCAAAATGATAATCAGGTAATGTTTTCTTTCCAAATGACATTTCGGTAGCTTGTATCAATCCAGAAAAGCTAACCATATCGTGAGTTACATGATACGCATTTGGATATTTTGCTAAAAATTGGAAAATCAAAGCATTTGATGAAGGACTCATAATAGTAGAAGACAAAATAGCTACTCTACCATTTGATGCTTTCAAATTATCTAACTTAGAAATAATTTCTTTATCTATTTCGCTCCATTTTACTTCTTTTCCATTTGATTTAGGATTTTGATATCTTTTGCTATCGTACAATCCCACAACAGAAGCTTGAGCCAATGCAGAAGTTCCACCTCTTGATATAATAGAATCAGGATTACCTTCAATTTTGATAGGTCTTCCATCTCTATTTTTTACTAATATACTTACATAATCTCCACCTTGTGCAAATACAGAAGCATAATAAGTAGCCATACCTGGCATTATATCTTCGGGTCTATTTACAAATGGTATTGATTTTCTTTCAGGAATAGAACAGCTTGCTGCCAAAGTAGCCGCACCAACTGTAAATCCTAAAGATTTTAAGAAATCTCTTCTATTGTGAGCATTATCAGAAATAGGCTCCACAATTCCTTGTAATACAGGTAAATCCTCTGCGAATTCTTTTGTATTACCTTTGTCCATATTGTTTGAAGGATTAATTTCTTCAATATGTTGCCAATATATTTTCTCTTGCATATTTTTTATGATTATAGCAATTAAATAATTTAATTCAAATTAATATTAATAGTGACATTTTTGACACTCAGTTCCTCCGATATCACTTACCGTTACTCTTTTTCTTGTACCGTTTTTCATTTCTTTGTGATATTTTTCAAATACTTTGTAGTATGAATTATCTACAAACTGAACATCATGATTTCTATGACAATTGATACACCATCCCATAGATAG
>JBIPPG010000373.1:0-2859 GCA_044368545.1 Chitinophagales bacterium
CTACTTCCTTGGCTACCGGTACAACATCAAGCCCTTACAGGGCGACAAAAATGAGGTTTCAATTGATATTGCACCTGCGAAGATAGCAAAAGTGGCCACACGCCTGTGCTTGTCGGCCCGAGCATACTTGATCGACCATGACTACGGGCTATTTGAGGATCGAATCCGCGCTCTCAGTGGGAACTACAGAATACCAGGCGGGCTGAAGGGGCATCAACACAAGGTGGGAATTTTCTATTCGTACCCTGCCGTTTCCGCAAGTACATATGACGAGGACGAAAGTGGACTGTCTAAGCTGGATTCGTTCCTCCGTGCGCTGCTGTTGGGTCGCAAAACTTCGCTGAGTAGGAGGCTTACTACAGCACTCACCTCCGAGCAACGCCGACGCCTGGCTCGGTACTCCTTCACCGCCGGTCATCGCACCCGACAATTGAGCAAGTTCTCCAGTCAGAGGGTGGGGAAAATTGTAGGGTGCTGGAAGTATGCCTAAATATCGAGCGCAGTCCCTAAGAGATTCTGACTTTCTGCGCGTCCTTCTGACAGATACTACTCCCGTGGAGGTTCCTCTATTTTTTAGCAATGACGGCATCTACGATTGGGTCCGAGCCCATAGGAAGGATCTTAAAAATGGCTCCTTGCCGGGCTCGAAACTGCTTGAAGACTTCATCGACAAGCTATTGGATCCAGAATCTAAGCTTAAGAGTCGAGTATCTCGTCCCTATCAATACTCTGTGCGAGTGAGCCCCGTTAAGAACCGGAAACTGGCTCTTCCACATCCCCGCAATCAAATTCGGTGGGTGGAGATGTATAAGCACCGACACTTGCTGATGGTTCATTATTGCCAGCGAAGCAGCTGGTCTCTACGTGCTCCTAAGAAAGCTGGTAGCCGCACATTCGTGGAGAACTCGAATCAAAACATTCATAAGCTTAAACTTGCTGCGGCTGGCATTGATCTTGATTCTGAGCATTTTCTGTGCCGCTACCCAACCTCTTTTTTTGCCTACACCGGTTACAGGCGAATGCACAAGTTCGTTGAATCTGAGGAGTTCCTTGGTCTGGAGCGGCGTTTCCCTGTTCTTTGGATGCTAGACATAAGCAATTGCTTTGGCAGCATCTATACCCACTCGGTCTCGTGGGCAATGAAGTCCAAAGACGTTGTGAAGAAGCACATTTATGCGAGTGAAAACACATTTGGCGGCGAACTTGATCGCGAAATGAGAAATGCTAACTGGGCGGAGACACATGGAATTCTAGTTGGCCCTGAACTGAGCCGGATCTTCGCTGAGATCATCCTTCAGGACGTAGACACCCGGACGGCAAAGTTCATAGAAAAACATAGTGATGATCTCTCAGGTAAGTTTGCCGTTCGCAGGTATGTAGATGACTACTTTATCTTCGCAGCAGACGAAGTGATAGCTGCAAAGGTTGCGGAAGTAGTGGCGGCTGAGCTGGAAAACTACCACTTGTCTATCAATTCCAAAAAAACCATCAAACTTGCATGGCCCTTCATCACCGAGCACTCCGCGGCAATTGCGCGATTGCAGGGCCCATTAACGGCCTTCCTTGATAACATTTCGATGCGCTCAAGGGTTGGCGCTGAGCCAGGCGCGGATGTAGAGATGCTATCAAATGAAGAGGCAGCTGTTCTTTCTGATGAGGTTAAAGAGCCCAGTCCAAAGTTTGCAATTGTCCCGAAAGACATAAAAAGTATTCAACGACTAAAAGCGTCGTTTCTCAAAGAGATTCGCGCTATTTGCAGGGGCAGCGAGTCCGGATACGGCTTGGTTACTGGATACCTCCTCCACGCACTTTCAAACCGTCTTAGTCTAATGTGCGAGGTAGAAAGTGTTTCGGTTGAAGACGCATCGAAGTACATGAAATCCTTTTTGCTATCGGTTGAACTGATGTTTTTCTTCTATGCCGTTTCACCAACTGTTGAACATTCTGCAATGCTAGCTCGCTCAATCCTGCTGGCATTGTCGTTCCTAGAACGTGCCGGCTTGCGGGATGTCAAACTTGTCGTGGAGGAAGATGTGTTCCGTTCGGCTACCGCTTTTCTCAGTGAGTCCGCAGAGGTGAGGCCAGCCATACAAGGTGCAGGTCTGGAAACTCTAAATATTATAACATTGGTTGGTCAGTTGGGGTCGGAGTTTGAAATTCCATGGCACATATTGAAGCTTTGGGTAGTTCCAAAGGATGGGCTGTTATTAAAGCTTGATTACTTCTCCCTGATCACGCTTGCGAGGTATTGCGGCGGCCGCAAGGGTTACGAAGCTGATGTGCGGGAAGTCGAACAAGCGATAGCTGCTCGACTTCGCGCCTGCTCTAAGGTTGACTTGGAAGAATCCTCCGAGCTAACTCACCTGTTGCTTGATGCTTTGTCCTGCCCGCATTTCTCAAAGGACTTCAGGCAGAAATTGCTCAAGGACTCCGTACACAAACTGGAAACGTTGAAGCCAAGGCCTAAGGCGGAGTGGTCAGGGGCTGTGCAGTGGCTTGAAAGCCATCCATGGTTCAGCGACTGGCAGGACGTGTCACTTTTTCGTAGTCTTGAACGCCGCCAGCGCACAAGTGTATACTGAGTGTGTTATAGTTTTGTTGGCACTTGGAGTTGCGTTAGCGTTTTGGTCGTTTCTTCTTGAATCCGATCAGTACATACCGGGCAGCTCGCTGTTCGGAGTGGTGGCTTTCGAGCTCCACACACCCATCTGGCCTACTCTTCGTGCCACCCTACAGGGATCGATCTTGAGACCATATGGATCTCCTATGAATGTCTCATAACATCCAGAGGCAAAAGACGGGAGCAAGAGCAACTCACCAATTTTCAAGTCTCTGTCCGCTTCTGATCTGAAGCGTTAG
>JBIPPG010000344.1:0-2857 GCA_044368545.1 Chitinophagales bacterium
TCTTTGCTCTTTGAGAAACTTTTTTTCGAAACAATAAAACTCCAATCCATTCTCTCAAATCTGAACTGGTAGGCTCATTCACTAGATTTGCCCAATAAAATTCATAAAAATCAGTATTTTTTTTCCCGCCCAAGCTCAATCGCCTGGTTTCATAAAAATTAGCTTCTCTATCTGGACTACTGTACAATATATCAGCTTCATCTTTAATATTCTCAACAAACTCTCTGGCAGTTTCCATTGGTCGTTGACTTCCAATACCATGAATGATAACAACGGCTTGCTTTTTGCTTTTCATAATAAAAGATTTAAAAAGTGAAGGTAGTAGGTAATATTTTTATTTACAATAAGTAAAAACACGTATTTTTAAAAGAAAAATACCATTCAATTGCAATGAATGGTACTGACTTTAAATTCTTTTCTATTACTTTTTAACCTTATAAATCTTCTATACTTATTGATTTGGTTTTTAGTGCATACAAAATAACACCTATAAAATTTCTAGAATTAGTTTTTTCCATGATACGCTTTCTATGCTGCTCTACTGTTCTTGTGCTAATAAATAATTTTTCTGCTATTTCCTTACTACACATCTCAGTGGAAACCATTTTAACAATCTCAACTTCCCTAGGAGACAACATAACTTTTACGGTTAAATCAGAATCGATATCTATTTTTTTCTCCCATAGTATAGCCTCGCGAATAACAGCTGCTAATTCTATGTCAAAATAATAATCCTTTTCTATAACATTTCGAATGGCTTCTTCTAATAATTCAGGTGGAGAATTTTTGGTAAAAAAACCATTGGCTCCACATTCCATTATCTGATGAATAGCCTCTTTTGAGGTTAATTGAGAGACAATTAATATTTTTATATTGGTATTTACTTCTTTTAATCGTTTACATACTTCAAACCCATTTAATAAAGGCATTTGAAGATCTAAAAGCAAAACATCAACATCTTGCTTTTCGGCGAACTTTATGAAAGATAAGCCGTCATCTGAATCATAAACAACGTCAATACCTTCAAAAGTAGAAAGTAACATCGATAAACTTTTTCTAAACAATTGATGGTCATCAACCAATGCGATTTTAATCATAATTCAAATTTAAATAAATAACAAAGTGATTTCCTATTACTACATCACGTTGTACTAGATTGGCTTTTATACTTGTTAGTCTAGATTGAATATTTTGCAACCCGCTTCCTTTAGATAGGATATAACTCGACTTAAAATTAAAGGGTATACCATCATCAATCAATTCTATACTTATAGTTCCAGATAATTCATAAACAAATAAATTGCATTCCTGTATAGCTCCATGTTTGAGCATATTTTGTATGAATTCCTGAACTATACGGAACAATTCATACGATTTATCTAAAGGGATTACCAAATCTATCATATCTGCATGAATAATGAACTTTTTACCTGACGCCTTTGATAAATTTTCAAAATAATCACTTATGGCAATAGTAAAACCACCACTCTCTAATAATGGAGGCATGAGTTTGTATGAAATTTGTCTTGTGTTCTCAACCGTTTGTTCCAATGCTTGTTTGATGTCATCAAGTATATAAGTGTGTTCACTATTTTCTAGTTTCCGAGTTAATAATAGAAAATAATTCCGAATAGCGTTTAAATCTCCTTGAACACTATCATGCAAATCTTTTGCTATTCGTTGTCTTTCTCTTTTTTCACTTTCTAATGATGTTTTCAAAAGTAATTCTGCTTCCTTTTGCTTTGTCTTGGCAAAATGATTCTGATAAAAAAACACCAAAAATAATAGTCCAAAAGCAAGAAACAACATTACAAAAGTACCTATCCAAAAAATTGACTTCACTTCAATCGCGCTTTCCATACAGTTACTATTAATAATGTTTTTAAAACTATATTTAGGATAATATTAAGAATCCAATAATCATGGAACGAAGAATTGTACTTTTTTAGTATTAAACTACTCAATAAAAATAAAGTTACACTTCCGCAATAATATAATATCAAAGCTGATGTAGCATAAAATAAAGGGTGTTTTTCCAAAGAAACTATCTTTGTTTCTAGAAAAATTTTTCGAAACCATAAAATGGAAAAAAACAAAACCAATACTGTTTGATAAGCATCAATAAAAGCACTAAGCTCAATAAAATGATGATAATTCCATCTTAAAATAACAGAAAAAAACAGTATAAAAAAAAATATTACACTCAAAAGAAACAAAAACCAATGCTGTTTACCTATTAGTTTATAAAAAAAATAAGTAATTGTAAAAAAAGCTAATAAACTATAGATTATAAACCAATAACTAACATTCCATTTAAAAATAAAAGTAAATGTAAATTCATAAGCACCTGCTAAAAACACTACAAAAATGAAAGGCAGAATGTTTTTTATTTCTACAGATAGTTTATTTTTTATAAATAAATAAACTATAAATGGAAATAAACCATAAAGCATTGTAAAAACTGAGAGGAATATCATAAATAAATAAAAACCTGCTTATAACAGCAGGTTTTATATTTCAAATTTAATTAAATTATTTTATTAATGTGTTTTTATCTGGGCAAATTGGTGGACAAGTTAATACTTTATCATAAATCAGACCTTCATTCAGAAGATCATTTCCTTCTTTTCCAACTCCTACGATAACTATGCTTATTTTCTCTTCTTCAATATTATATCCGTTATAAATCCGTAATCCAATACATTCACCTTGATTCAAAATACGAGTAATATTATTTTTACCAATAAATGAAGAGGTAACTTCCCCTTTGAATTTTTCTCCAAATGCTTTGATTAACAATTTTGCTTGCTCTTGAGAAATAATCTCTCCTGTGTTTTCATCTAAAGTCATAAAATAT